>SLHB01000508.1 GCA_007136375.1 Candidatus Hydrogenedentota bacterium | reverse complement strand
TTCACCCAAGGCGACTTGTATCTCGCTTATGCTCAAATCACGCTCGCTCCAACCACGTTTCCCCACCGGGCGTCCGCCCGTCCGTTCACGGCCTATTGTAGTGGCCCCGGGCGCGCGGCGCAAAGCGGCCCGCCCGCGGAACAATGAACGGCTCCCGGACCCAAGATCAGCGGGGGTCAAGAACAAGAAAAACGGCCCCTTGAGGCGGGGACGCAAAGGAAGGCGAAAACAACGCGGAACGGAAGCGCCCCCGGCGCATCCGGAGCGCGTCCGTTCCGTGCTTATCTCTCAAGAGCCCTTTAGGCGGGGCAGAAAAACACCATCTCCGTGTCCAAGCCCCGTCCGTCGCTGGCCGGGCGGAGATGGGAGAGGTCGCTTAGCACGATCAAGTTGCCGCTGTCGTATATGCGGTGCACGAAATCGATGAGTTCTTCCATGCTGACGCCGTTCAACGTGACCGTCACGCCGTCGAAGTCGCCTTGGGGCACCCCGCGCAGGCCTCCGCGGGTGTTCAAGATCTGGGCCCGCTCGAGGACGCCCGCTTGCGAAAGGGTGGTGTTGACGAAGGTAAAGAGGTCGAAATTGCTGCTCCGCGCCTCCAAGTACGACGCAAGGGCTTGCCGGCTTCCCCGGGCCTCTACGACTTCTTGTTCCAAGACGCGAGCCTGTTCAAGAGTGTAGCGAGCGTCGACAAGCTCCTCCTGGGCGTTTCTGTAGGCCTGCAAGGGACCCTGGCTAACATGATACACGGCCACGGCCAAGGCGCAGATCGCG
The DNA here is from genome assembly GCA_007136375.1 of Candidatus Hydrogenedentota bacterium. Lineage (GTDB taxonomy): Bacteria > Hydrogenedentota > Hydrogenedentia > Hydrogenedentales > SLHB01 > SLHB01. The sequence goes on along the minus strand of SLHB01000508.1, from coordinate 3,140 downwards.
GCCAAGGACACGAGAATCTTTTCGCGTTTTTGGAGTTCAATACCGGGCATGGCTCGGTTCCTTCCATCGGGCACAGGCCGCCGCGGCCACTGGCGGCGCCATGCTGTTGCGCAAAGCCCGGAATGGGCTGTTTGTCAATGCGGACTCGGAGAAATTCTCCCAAATTCTTCGTCAAGCGCGACTTTTCGAGGGGCGCGGACTCAACGGTGTGGCGGTCTTAGCGGCGGGCGGTAATCGTAAAGGTCTGCCGCCCGCCCTGGACCTGCCGCCGCGGCTCTTCCTCGATGCGGAACAAATCGGAGGTGCGCAAGGCCGCAAAGGCTTCGTTGAAGGTATTGGGGTCGTCCACCTCGCCTTCAATCTCGATGCTGGGGCCAGTCCCGCCGCCGCGGACGCCGCTGGGCGGACGAATCCGGACGTTGGTCACGTGGACCTTATCGCCGGGCATCGCGGCGCTGATCTCGCTGAGTATGTCCAGAAGCGGCGGCATGTTGAACATTTCCGTGGGCGGTCCGCCGGCGAGCGTGGGATCCTCGCTTATCTGCGTCTCCATGAAGTCGTAGAGTTCCCGCCAGTTCGTGTTGTCGGGATCGACCGTTCCTTCGGTCACCGCGTTGGGGAAGGCGTTCCGGACCACTTCCCACATCGCGCGATCGACGCGGTCGAGTTCCGCCAGGGTGTTGCGGTGATCGATGTACATGAACATGCCGTAGCCAATAATGACGAACACAGCGAGCACGGCGGAGAAAGCGCCGCGCAGGGCCGTCGCGCGGACAGAGTCCGCCTTGGCCAGCGGACCGCGCCGGAACTCGTAGTTGAACCCGCCGCCCGCGGCGCAATGCCCCGCGCCGATAACGGCTTCCCAGGTGTTGTAGCGCAGCTCCGCAGGCACTGCCGCCTCACCGGGAACCCCTTCCGCGTCCTCGGCCACGCCGTTCGAAGCAGGCATGCCGGGTCCACGCAGGCGGGTTATCACTTGCTCGTAGTCGACGGGCGCGCGGAATCCGCGGCCAAACTGCTCCCGCTCTTCCTCGGTAAGGTCGACGCCCGTGATGGTCACGCCCGACAGGGCGTCTTCCTGTCCTTTCCGCCGGGACAAATACGCGCGGACGGTATTCTGCACTTCGCGCCCGGCCGCGGCGGGATCCTCATGGACATGCGCCGTGCTGGATCCGAGATGGCGGAAGAAGACCAGGGCGCCTCCGTCCACAATGGCCAAAATCGTTCCGTTCTCACGCACATGCGCCACGGCGCGCAGTCCCGCGGGGTCCTTCTGTGTGGAATGCCACAGCCCGGTGAGCGCGGCCACGTCGATGGTGATGCCGTCGATGTCGAAACCGGCTTCCGTCAACACGCCGAGCTCGTCGGCGAGGTTTTCGGCGCGCATGCCCACGGCCACCACCTCGGTCTGGCCATCCTTCTCCTCCACGACGGAGAAGTCGACAACGAGGTCGTCGATGGGAAAGGCCAGATAGGGTTCAAGCTCGAAGGGCACGGCGGCGGCGACGCGGCTGCGGCCTTTGAAGGGCACGGTGAGCTGACGCACGACGCTGTATGCGCTGGCGGCGCAAAGCACGTGGGCGGAAGGGTTGCTCTTGACCTGACTCCTCAGCTCGCGGGCCGCGGCGACGAGGGCTTCGTGGCGCTCTTCGGGATCATCGTAGCTGGCGGCGACGCTGTGCCGCTCGAGAACGCCGGGCAGCCGTCCGCCCGTTTTGACCACGGCGAGGCGTATGGTGTCGCCGTCGAACTCGATGCCCGCCACTTTCGCGGATAGTTTCATCGGATGAGTCTCCAATCAAGGATGCGCAGGTTTCCCGGACCCGGTTCGTCGCCGCGCCACACAAGAGCCTCGGCGCGCACGCCGGTGTTGCCGGCGACGCCGTCGCCGATGACCTTGAAAACCCGGCTCCGGGTGTAGAGCATGCGCTGGGTCGATTCCTCGCCTTCCACTGGGGTATAGACGCCCCGGCTCTGGATGTCGTCCAAGTCGACGAAGGGCTGGCCTTCGCGTTCGCGCATGACGACGTCGGCCACGGCGAGGCGGCCGTCAAGGGCTTGGCCGAGGGCTTCAAGCACCTCGTAGGGCGCCGTGTTCACGTTCACCCAGCCTTGGGGATGGCCCCGGACCGTCAGCAGTTCATTGAGGGGCCGCTGCTCCAACTCGGGGTCGCCAAAGTACACTTGCGGGGTGACGCCTTCGATGAGGAGCAACTCCTCCACGGAGTCCATTGGCGCGTTCTTGCTGCTGTAGGGAATCTCCAGGCTTTGGTACAACTCGTTGCCCGCGCCATCTGGACGGGTCTCGTCATACGGATCGATCCAATCGAGGATCGCGTCGACCGGGTCGTGTTCGGCGCCGCGCAACTCGAACAAGACCCGCAAGGCTTCGATAAGCACCGTATTCTCGTCGCTGCCATCGGGCGAAAGTAAGGCGTTGAGGGCGAGCTTGCCGTATTCATCCTCGATGCGGCATTGCATGACCCCGTCGTTGATGGGTTGATAAGGCACGCCGAAAGCCCATACGTCCTCCAGGCTGTCGTATTCCGCGCCGCCGCCGAGGCCTTCCTGGGCGACGTCCGCCACATCCGACGCCAGGAGCGAAATGCCGTACGCGACGGCGGAGCGGGCGGCCACGTGGGCCTCAAGCTGGTTGCGGTAGCCTTGGACAAAGGCGGCGTCCACATGGGTTTCGTAGGTGTACTCAACCACAATTACCGTTAGGAGTACGACGAACAGCAGGGCGAGGACCAGGGCGACGCCTTCCTTCTCTCCTATCTTGCCGCGAATGTTCATCACCGCCTCCCTCCCCGGCCGCCGCCGGTGTCGGGCTGGCGCGCCCCGCCGCCGTCGGCCTCCAGGAACAGGCTGCCCATCATGGCCGCGTCCATGCGCAAATCCTCGATTACGCCCATGCCCGTGGAGATAGGAATCACCATTTCAAAATCAGGGTGCTCTTGCGCGTCGATGCCCGCCTGGCGCTCGGCGTCCCGGTAGCCTTCCGGGCGGGCGAAGTTGATGCGGATCTCCACCGCCCAGGGCATGCGCCCCATCTCCAGCGAGTCCCAGCCGTCGAGCCACTCTTCCCCGTCGAAGTAACGCAGCCGCATGGACTGGACGGGCACGGTCCACGACGGAGA
>SLHB01000019.1 GCA_007136375.1 Candidatus Hydrogenedentota bacterium | reverse complement strand
TGTCCGACTCAACTGAGGACGGCGGCCTCTTCGGTTTCCGCTTTGGCTGATGCCGGAGGGGGAACCGCGATTACCCAAACGTTCATAGGATCTGGGGCAAAATAAACTACTCTACTACAGTGGTGAACCGTCCGACTCATTGTAGCGATCCGGGCGTCACACGGCAGTCCCGCGGCCAGGCCGCTGCGCGGGTGGACCCCATGGCGCGGCCATGCCGGGTATGGTAGGATGCGGTCAATCAAACTTTGGCCTTCCATACGCCCGAAAAACAGCGTCCCATCCCCGCCGGAATAACTGTCTCGAATCGAATGGCTGCCGTGTTGAGGAATTGCACCGATGCTCGTTGGTAAGATCACACACAACGTTGGCCGATTCATTCAGAAGTGCGGCGACATCGTCATACTTGCTGGTCAACGGTATGAGCGCGCGGGGGCGAAGCCGCTGGTCTACTACATTCGTTCGGTGCTGCGCAACGGATACCTTAGCGCCGTGGAGCGCCTGTTCCGCCGGATGCGGGTGACCTGTCCGTGTTGCGGATGGTCGGGCTATTCCTTCCGGCCCTTTGATATGTGGCGGTACTACATTCCGGACTCTGTCTGTCCGCACTGCGGCTCCCATCCACGGCACCGTTTCCTGGAGCTTTACATCTCACGGCGTTGTCAGGACGCGTTGGAGGCGGGCGGACATTGCTTGCACGTGTCGCCGCAACGGGAGGGCCGGCTGCGGAGCAAGATCAAGGAAATTCCTGGCATGAAGGTCTTTCACACGGACGTTGAGTCCTTCTACCTTAGGGAGATTCGGGACCACTGCTTCTTGTCCGACCTCACACGGATGCCCGCGCCCAGCGAAACCTTCGATATCGTGTTCTGCATCCACGTGCTGGAGCATATCCGGGAAGACAGGAAGGCCCTGGCGGAGATTCGCCGGATCCTCAGGCCGGGCGGGACCGCCTTCATCATGGTTCCCTTTGGCTTTGAAAGCCTCAAGACAACGCGGGAACTCGACGAGCCCGATGTATTCGGCCACGTGTGGCATTACCAGCCGGACGGCGTCCGGGAGCGGTTAACGGATTTCGAATTCAGCGAGGTGAAGGCGGAAGATCTGCTCACGCCGGAGGAGATGCGCCGGTATGGCGTCTTTCACCGTGAGGATCCCGCCGTCAAGGACAGTTGCCGCGAGTACATGTACCATTGCGTGCGGCCGGAGTAGGGGCGCCGGCGCTCCGGAGAGAGCGGCTATTGCAGCGCCTCGGCGGGCGGTGGGCCGCCATGCCAATGGTTGTGCTCGGGGTCCCAGTGCTGATTGTTCTCGGCGTCATACTCCCATGGCTCGGGCGTCTCGCCCGATCCCGCGGCCGCGTCCAAGACGCCCGGGGGCGGCGGGCCGTCATGCCAGTGGCTGTGGGACGGATCCCAGTGCCGGTCGTTCTCCTCGTCATATTCCCAAGGATCCGGAGTGGATTGCGCCGCGCCCGTATCGCCTATGCCCGGCATGAAGGACCCTTCTTGCTGCCGGGGATTGCCCCCGCTAAGGGCGAGGACCCCGAACAGCACGGCCGCGGCGGCCACGGCTATAGGCGTCACAGCGCGGGGCCATCTCCGGCCCACTTGCGGCTCGCCGGACAAGGCGCAGCAGCGCTTGTATTTCTTGCCGCTCCCGCAAGGACACGGCGCGTTGCGCGCGGGAGCTTCCTTCTCGGCCGGACTCATATGGCGCCTCCCATGGCCGCCAGCCTGAAACAGGGGCGGCATTCAAAGAACCATCCATAGCAGCTAGACCGCCCCCGCCAGCGCCATAGCTTGCTGACAGGGGCGGATAAAGACACGAAACAAAACGTCAAACCGGCTGGCGCGGGTCAGGCGATCTCCACCCACGCGCCGCTCTCGGCGGACTGGTACGCCGCCTCCATGACGCGGACAGCGTCCTTGGTGGCTTGCAGATCGGCTTCCAGTTCGTCTTCGGGGATTTCGTCCCGCAAGATGGCCAGGAGCCGGTCAACCCGGTTCACCACGCTGGAGCCGCGCTCCAGGTTGTCCCGGGGCCGGCCGGGAGCGCCCACGTAGTAGCCGTCGGGGGTATTCCACAGGGCCAAATCCGAGCCGACAACTTCCAGTCCATTCACGCCGCCGGTCTGGGTCCACCCGGCCTCGACGCGGCCCAGCACGCCGCTGTCGAATTCGAGCATGGCCACGCCGAAGTCGTCTACATCGGGGTAGATGCCGGTCTCGTTCCGGATCTCGGCCCAGACGCGGTTGACGGGCCCGAAGAAACTCAGTACGAGATGGACCGCGTGGGTGCCCAGGTCCATCAAGGCGCCGCCGCCCGCCAGCTCGGGATCCGTAAACCAGGCCACATCGGGATTGTCGAACCAGCGCCCGTAGGCCGCGTGGTGCGCTTCCCGGTAGCTGATGCGCGTGATGTCGCCAAACTCGCCCGCGTCGATGAGGGCCTTCGCGCCCTGCATTTCCGCGCCAAAGGGGTGGAAGTAGCCGCAGAACAAGGGCGTTCCGTGTTCCTCCAGCAGTCCCTCCACCACGGCCAACTCTTCGGTCGTCGTCACCAGCGGCTTTTCACAGAACACCGGTTTGCCGGTGGGTATGGCGCGCTCCAACAGGGGCAGATGCCGGGTGTTTTCCGCGCAGATGATGAACCCGTCGATGGCGGGATCCTCGACGGCTTCATCCAGGTCGCTGACATAATTCGTGTCGAAGTTTTCGGCAAACCGCTCGCCCCGGTCCGCGTCATCGTCCCACAAGAGGTAGCTCTGGGCGTCGTCCCGGTGAAGCAGGTTGCCCATGAACGCTTCCGTGTGAATATGCGCCGCCGAGAGGACGGCGATGTTGAAGCCGTTGTTCTCTTCCGCCCGCGCGCCACGAGCGGCGCCTAGCGCCAACGGAATCGAGGCCGCGGCGCCCGCGGCCGCCGTCTTCATGAAATTGCGCCTACTCAGGTCTTGATGGTCATCCATGGGTAATTCCTCTTCTCCCGTATTTCCTCCGGAACGTTCGGAGGACTGTTCTCTCACACCAGCCGCGCGTCACGGCTCTGGCCAGCCCAACTAAGGGGCCGCGGCGGGGACGCTCATCGCGTTTCCGGATTAGCAGCATAGCAGCTTCCGCGCTGTTCCGGCAAAGGCCAAGAATGCGGGACGGGCTACGAAACGGCGTCCCAGTCCGGGCCGGTCTATTGTGCTTCGTCGTTATCTTCTTCGTTGTCGCCTTCGCCGTTGCCGTCGCCGTCGCCATCTCCGTCTTCGCCATCACTGGCGCGGTAGGAGACCTCAAGGCCGCTGTACTCCACGCCTTCGATCTCAATCCACGGGACGACGACGTCGAAGCGTTCCGCGCCGCGGAAGCGCTCATGGCTCGCCTCGAAGTGTCCGGTATCCCCCGCCGTCTCTCCCGTCAACCCGCTCTCCACGGGCTGCAGCGCCATCGTGAACGTGCGCTCGTCGCCAGGGAGATCGTCTGGCTCGGTGATGGTGAACACGGCGCCGATGGACGAGGCGTCCAGCCGCAACTTATCCAGGGCGTGTCCATCAAGAACATACATGCTGACCCACCCGTACTCTGGGTCGAGCACAAACTCGAGATGGGCCGCGCGGTCGCCCAGCTCCGCGAGCACGCCGCCGTAGCGGGGCGCCGGCGTATGATCCTCGCCGGGGCCGCCGTTATCCTCCACTTCCTCCAATTCTTCCGCCTGCTCCGTCACGCCGTCGCCGTCTTGGGTCTCGGGCGGCGACGGCGCGCAGGCCGCGATGGCGAACAGCACTAGAGCGGCGGGAATCAGGGACAGGCCCCGCCATCTGGCGGCGCGCGTGAGCAAAGTCATTTTATCTACTCCGAAACTGGGGAAATTCTGCAGGGAAACTGCCGCCATTGTACCTAAGTACGCCGCCGGTCCGCACTCACTCGCTGCA
>SLHB01000298.1 GCA_007136375.1 Candidatus Hydrogenedentota bacterium | reverse complement strand
CGCTCATATCCGTTCCCGTCGCTTTCGCCGCCGGTTTCCACCCCAATTGGGGGCCACCATAACCCTTCGGCGCCGGCGCCGCAAGCAGGCCGCGGGCAGGGCGAACCGTTATCCAGCTTGGAGCGTATTTACATAATGTTTGCTAATACATCATTTTTCCATTGTTTGGCTTGTTCGTATACGTAAGTGCTGTATCCATAACTTATCTGCACTTTATAAGTTCCATGTGGTTCCAGTGCGCATGGAGCCGTCATAATCGCTTGATCGTTACTGACCCATGGACGTACACGTTGGCCCCGAAGGCTTCATGAGCGCCGGTCACGTAATTCTTCCATCGTCACGGGTATCCTTGTTCGATTGCGATCAAATAATCGCTGTATTCATAGTTGCGATTCCGCCGATTCCGCTATCGGTGGAGGATTGGCTTCTTGGACCCGTAAATCACTGACACAAAAGGCGTTAGCTCCAAACATCTCTATTTTCGCCGCCACGGCCAGCGCACGGTATACTTCTTATTCATGCTTAGAAAGTTCAAGTAAAAAAAGTAGTTGATTTATCGGGGCAAAAGTGCTAGCATCCTAATTGTGCAGTGTACCTGGTTGCAGAAGCGCTGCAACATCATTCGCCAGCGGGTTGGCGGCGGATGGTAGTTAATGTAGCCCCTAAAGGAAGAAGGAGTGATGAGCATGAAGTACAGCAGTAATGCAGGAACGTTCCGTCGCGCATGGCGGGTTGGCTTGACCGCCGGGCTGGCGGTGGCCCTTTCCGCGGCCTTCATCGCCGGAGACGCCCACGCCCAACGGCCAGGGTTTGTGCTGGAGTTGAACGGCGACGGACAGCGGATTATCACGGACGCCAGCGCCGGCAGCATGGGCGTCGCGGGCGCCGCCGCGAAGACCGTGGAAGCGTGGGCGTACACCACCGTCTGGGATGATAGCGCGGCAATCTTTGCGTTCGGCGCGCCCGGAACCTCGGGACATGATTACGCGTTCCGGGTCCGCGGCGGCGAGAACCAGTGGCGCGCCCAGTTCTGGGGCGGCGACCTGGATTTCGACTTCCCGTCCCACGAACAGTGGGTCCATTTCGCCATTGCCTACACCGGCACGCAGGCTATCGCCTACGCGAACGGCCAGCAAGTGGGCACATTGACCCGCGAACTGGACACGGCGGCCGATAACCCCTTCCGCATCGGTTGGTGGCCGCATCGGGGCGAGGATCAGACCTTTGGCGGCAAGATCGCTGAAGTCCGCGTCTGGAACCGGGCGCTGAGCGCCGCCGAAATCCAAGGCAACATGCACCGCTCCCTCAACGGCGACGAAGCCGGCCTCGTCGGCTACTGGCCCCTGAACACGTCGTCCGGGACCACCGCGCCGGACTTGGCGGGCGGGAACGACGGAACCTTCGAGGGTTCGCCCGCGTGGGTGTTCGAGTGGCCCTTCGTGCAAGATCTGACGAGCCGCATCGTGAGCCAAGGGCAGGCCGTGACGCTGGGCCCCGTCCAGGTCTACGCGCCCGAAGGCGATGTCTCGTACCAGTGGTACCTTGACGGCGACGCGATCCCCGGCGCGACGGAGAGTTCCTACACCATCGGCAGCGCCGTGCTGGCGGACGCGGGCGTGTATCACGTCGTCGCCGATGACGACCGCGATCAGACGCCTGTTCAGTCAGCCCAGGCTCAAATCAGCGTGTGGGAGAACCTGCCTGTCGGCGGCGCCGCGGGCTTGATTCTTCTTGGCGCGGGCTTGGCCGGCGCCGGCGCGTGGGTTGCCCGCCGCAACCGCGCCTAACACCATCCCTTGGCGGTGAGCGGACCCCAGGGCCCGCTTTCCACCGCCGCCGCGGCAGCGATAACGGCGCCCACGGGCGCCAAGTGCTCCTTTCCCATGGCGGGGAGCGGGTCCCAGGGCCCGCTCTCCGCCGTTCCCGTGCCAGGGCCTTGCGCCCGGCGCGCGCCGGCTCTGGGGTCCCTCCGCCCACGCGCCAAGCGCGCGTTCTTCGGCGCCGCGCCCCCTTCTGAAGTCCCTTCCAGTCCGCTTCTCGAGAGCTCACACTTCTTTTTATATATGCCGAGTCTTTCTGAACTCAAATTGCTATTGTTTTATCTGTCATACACAGATGCATTACACGATTGACCTAGAACCAACAATATGCTACGCTGTCGTACATGCAGTGTGCGTGATCGCGGCGCTGCTCCGGCGCGACTTGTGGCGACAAGGCGGCACTGGAAACTACCGAAGCGCAGCGGCAACAAATGGAGAAGGAGTGGTTATCAGGATGAAGGACAAGCGAGCGGTATCATATCTGCCACGGAAGACGTGGAACGCGGGATTGGCCATGGGCGCCGCGTTGACCATCGCGGGCGGCGCCTTGTTCGCTGGCGACGCCCAGGCTCAACGGGCGGGCAACGTCCTCGACTTTGACAGGTCAAGCTGGGTCGAGACCGAAGTGGGCGCCGGCGACTTGGGCATTGACGGCTCGAACCCCAAGACCATTGAGGCGTGGGCCTACACCCGCACGTTCGACGACAGCGCCGCCATCTTTGCGCTGGGCGCGCCCGGCACGGATCAACTCGATTTCGCGCTCCGCGTGCGAGGCGACGAGGACGAGGGCATAGTCGATGAGTGGCGCGCCCAGTTCTGGGGCGGCGACATGGACTTCGAGTATCCGTCTCACAACGAGTGGGTCCATTTCGCTTTGGTGTGGACAGGCGAGCAGGCCATCGCCTACGCCAACGCGACGCAGGTCGCGACTTGGTCCGACGCGACGCTCGACACGGAGCCGGACACGCCTTTCCGCATCGGCTGGTGGCCCCACCGGGGTGAGGACCAAGCCTTCGACGGCAAGATCGCCGAGGTGCGGGTCTGGAACCGCGCTGTGAGCGCGGCGGAACTGCAATCCAATATGCACGCGAGCCTCAACGGCGACGAAGACGGCTTGGTCGGCTATTGGCCGCTGAACGAAGGCTCGGGCGACGTCGCCGAGGACTGGGCCCAAGGCAACGATGGGTCCTTCGAAGGCAACCCCGAGTGGGTCTTCGAGTGGCCCTTCGTCACGGACCTGACCAGCCAGATCGTGAGCCTCGGGCAGACGGTCACCCTCGGCGCGGTGGAAGTCTTTGACGCGGGCGAGGACGCGACCTACGAGTGGTTCCTGGACGGCGAGCCCATCGCCGGCGCCGATGAGGCCGGGTACACGATTACGGACGCGCAATTGGACGACGCGGGCACGTACCACGTCGTCGTGGACGATGAGCGGGACACGACGCCCGTCGAGTCCGCCCATGTGAACGTGGACGTGTGGGAGAACCTGCCGGCGGCCGGCTTTGGCGCCTTGGCGCTGCTGGGCGCGGCGTTGGCGGGCGGCGGCGCATGGGTTGCGCGCCGGAACCGCGCGCGTTCCTAAGGCTATCCTTGGTCGAGCGGCGGCCCAGTGGTGAACACCCTGAACGCTGACTTGCCATAAGCCACGCGCCGAAGTTTAGCAAGCCCTGCGGCGGGGCCGGAATTCCCTCGGAGCTCCGGCCCCGCCGTTGTGTGATCGGCGCCGTCCGGGCGCAACGGGCCGGATCCGCCGCCTCCCCTCCCCTTGTCGGTTGTGCCCTCCGCGCTCCCAGTCCTTTCGCTATGACATCTTCCTTGCCGGATCCCAAACCAGTTTCGCACACATTTACGGAGAGGCTCAGTCTGAAACTTTAGCATCTTTTTTATAAAAATATTTTATGGAATTGGGGGTTGACTCATACGCCATAATGCGTTACGCTAAGAAATGTATTTGGCGGCGCGTCGGGAGAGAAAACGGGCCGTCACTGAGCATTTCGCGCATCGGCGCAGCAAAAAGGAGAAGGAGTAACGAGTTATGAAAGCGTACGGAACTACACGGCGGCAACAACGGCTTTGGCGCGTGGTCCCGGTGGTGTGCG
>SLHB01000273.1 GCA_007136375.1 Candidatus Hydrogenedentota bacterium | reverse complement strand
CGACCTGGCAGAAATCACGTTGAACGGGTTCCGGATTTTCCAGACGGTGGAAGGGTTCGGCACATGTTTGATGGCCTGGCAGGAACACTCTCGCGGCCTGAGCCGGACGGAAGCTTCTCCGAAGGTTTGCGCCGAGGATCTGGGCGCCATTCAAGCTGGTGTGTAGCAGGGACGCGCGCCGGGACCGGCCCTCTGTCGAGCTCTGGACGAAGAATGGCTCTGGCGCATGACCGTGGACTTTGGTAGCGCGGGTGTGTAAAACAAAGAAGGACCGGCGAGCCGAGCGTTGCATAACGGTTGAGGCAGCGATAAGCGTGCGCTTTCCGGCCTTCTGAGCGTGTCTAACCGGGCCTAAGCAGCGGCTGGATGCCTCAATAAGGGACCAACCGGCTTCGCGGCCCGCTAGGGCAAATCGAAGATTGAACGGGCGCCGGTCCAAATACAACCCCGCGCCCCAATCCTCACGAGCCGATTTGCGAAGGGTTAGTTGGCTTGATTCGTGTTGTGTAGGGCGGCTACCGTAAAGAGCGCTGCCTCAGGACAGCGAGCGCGCCGTCTTGGTTTGTTGAAGGCTGGTGGCGGCGCTCTAGGCCTTGAGACGGGAAGGCGCCTACACGGCAGCTGGTAAGGAATGCGACGCAGAGAGGGGTGTCCAATGCGGAAGAAGAATCTGGTGAGCTGGCGCACGGTCATGGTGTTCGGCTGTTTGTTGGGGGTATGCGCGTGGCCGCCGGCCGCCGGAGCGACGGAGACGGGGCTCGGTATCTTCGAGGAGAATCCCCGGTATTTCTCCTTCGATGGCGAGCCGATCTTCTTTGCGTCAAGAAGTTTTGGCTGGACGGCCGTCAGCGATCCTGACCTTGATTATGTCCGCGACATTGAGACCACGGCGGCCTATGGGGGCAACTTGTTGCGGCTTACGCTGTTCTGGCCGGGCCACGGCGAGGAAGGCGGCGAGCTACCCTGGGTGCGGGACGAGGACGCCGACCTATACGACCTTGACGAGTTCAACCCGGCCTATTTCGAACATCTCCGGCACTACCTTTCCGTGGCCCGGGAACACGAAGCCGTGGTGAATCTGGAGCTGTTCGACCATCCCGCGGTCAAAGGCGGCGCCGGACGCTGGCCCGCTCACCCCATGAATCCCGACAAGAACGTCAACTACGGGGACGACGTCTTCTCGACAAGTTCCGTGGACCATAACTTCTTCTTCACCTTGCCCGAGCACAACGATGTTCCCGTGGCCTTGGAGTATCAGCGCGAACTCGTCCGCAAGGTTCTGGATGAAACGCTCGAGTTTGATCACGTCATCTACTCCCTGGGCAACGAATGTCCCTCGCCCGTGGAGTGGAACGAATACTGGGTGGAGTTCATTCACGATTACGTTGCGGAGCAGGATGCGGACCCGGTTCTCGTGACGAATATGTGGGGCCGCGATCTCCCGGTATTCGATGTATTTGACGCGCACGACGCGCAAAGCCCTTATCGGGTGCGCCGGATGAGCGCCGAAGGCATGTGGGCGGCGTATCAGGCCATCTATGCGCGGCAGGAAGAGGAGACCGGGGTGAAGCCTGTCTATGACAGCGGCCAAATGGGCGGACCGCCAGGCAGCCACATTTTGCATCAGGTCTGGATGTCGCTGGTGGGCGGCACGGCGGGTATGCGCTACCATCGGCTGGCCCCGGTTTTCCCCCGGCCCGGCGTGTCAAGCGAGGTGGAGGTGGGCAATTGGGAGGATCCCCACCACCTTGAACAGCAGCGCTGGATCGAAAACATCCGGGCCTTTGTCGATGACCTGGAGTTCTGGACGATGGAGCCGCAATGGGACGCCGTGGCGGAAGGCGAAGCGTACATGTTCGCTAGGCCCGGCGATGAATACGTGGTCTACTTTCCACACGGCGGAACTGCAAGGTTCGCCGAGCCTGCTGAACCAGGCGAGTACGAGTTCCGCTGGTACAACCCCGATACGGGCGAGACGCACTCCCAGTGGACCGATGAAGTCCAGGCGGGAGCGGAACCGCCCACGATCGAGGCGCCCAGCGAACAGGATTGGGTTTTGCACGCCCGCCGGCAATGACACGCCGGGCCGTGGGCACGATGTCACATCGTACTGTCTGTTGATAAGGTAGCGAAGGGTAATTTATATGAAGACGCAAGCCGCGCTTGCTCTTTTGTTCGCCGGGTTGGTTGTAGTCCCCCTAGACGCCAATCCCTCCGAAGCTGTGTTTCCGGGCCAGGAATGGGAGACTGCGGCGCCTGAGGAGGCCGGGTTGGATGAGGCCGTCCTTGAGGAGCTGGCCGAACACGTTGGCGGGCGAGGCTGCGTGATCCGCCACGGACGCCTGGTGTATGGCTGGGGGGACATCGCTGAGCCGGGAGATGTCGCTTCCGCCCTCAAACCGTTGCTCAGCACGCTACTCTTCTTTGCTATCCAGGATGGTCTGCTGGACGGACCCGAGGCTCTCGTGTCCGCCCACGCGCCCACGTTGACGGAGCTTGGCCCGGAAACCGACGGCCACATTACGTGGAAGCACCTCGCCCAGCAAACCTCGGGCTACGGTCTGGAGGAAGGACCGGGAGAGGCCTACTCCTACAACGACTACGCCTTGGCGCTGTACTACGATGCGCTGATGGACGCGGTCTTTGAGGCGCATGGCGACGAGGTTTTGAGCAGATATCTCGGAGAACCGCTCCAGTTCCAGGACCCCTATACTTTCGAGGCGTTCGGGCCGGACGACCGGCCAGGGCGGCTGGCGATTTCGGTGCGGGACTTCGCCCGCTTTGGCCAGCTCATCTTGCGCCAGGGTCAATGGGAAGGCGAACAACTACTCGCCAGCGCCTATGTTGAAGAGATGCTTGGAACCATCCTGCCCGCCGAAACACCCGTCACCAGCGGGAGGGAGACCGGCATGCTCGACGGACAGCGGACGATAGGCGGAAGCCGGACCATCACCGAAGTGGGGCCGGGATTCTACAGCTACAACTGGTGGCGCAACGGCGTCGACCGCGACGGGAACCGGCTGTACGTGGACGGGCCCGAGGACCTCATCCTGGCGGGTGGCCATGGCGGCCGGCGCAATCTCTTCGTCTTCCCGTCGCAAGACCTCATCGTGGTGTGGAACGACTCGCACATTGACGACCACGACGATAGTCCGGGCAACCCGGACACGATGTCGAACCAGGCCGTGCGTCTGATTATGGCCGCCGTGAGCAACGACGACTAGGCCAAGCCGGCAAACCGTACGCGGTGCGAGACCGACGGTGATCGCTGGCTCATCGGCGGCTGAAATCGGGGCGCGCGGCGGGCATCGTATCCGCCACGCGCCCGCTCAGCGAACCGCCCGGCTCACCACTTGTCCCGTTCGGCGGCGCGCCGGATCAGCTCCAAGGCGTCCTCGGCCAGAAGGAGTCCTTCCTCCTGGAGCTTCATGGCCTGTCCGGTTATCTGGCTGATGTAGTCCGCCCGCGTGGGGTAGCGTTCCTGGATGGACCGGCGGGGATCCCCGGCGGCTTCCCGATCCCCGGGCGTGCGGGGAAAGGCGATGTAGCTGCCGTCGAGACCCGCGAGCATCCCGTGCGCGCCGTGCTCGCGCGCGCGAAGGCTCCAGCCGGTGTGCGTGCCCAAGGGCGCGGCGATGTCCGGCAGGCGAATCCCGGCGATTTCGTTTCCGTCTTCATCGACCATGGGAACCAGTGTGCGGAAGGGCGCCCCAATGTTCGGGGGGACCGTGTCCGCAACGCCCTCGTCCCGCCAGCGCGGCCCGAAGTCCAGCCGCAGGGGTTCGTAGAGCACGCCGGGCGCGTTGACGCCGGGGATGTCGGGGAACGCGTCCCGGAAGACGTTCAATGGAACCAACGTGCCGTCGCCGATGCGGGGATACCGGCTATCCGGGGGCGCCTCCCCTTCAGTCACCCAGTTG
>SLHB01000229.1 GCA_007136375.1 Candidatus Hydrogenedentota bacterium | reverse complement strand
CTCATGGCGTGGTACTGCCCATCCACGTTGAATATCGCGACGCGCTCTCCATTGCATTCCACGGCCACCGCCGATCCCGGCGGCACATCATGTGTCTCGGCAACCTTAACGAGTTCAGGCATATTGTGGGAATCTCCTTCTCAACTCTGGGGACTTCTCCTGATTTCCAGGGCGGTTTCGCGCGGAAAAGGACTGTCATCGCCTCCCAACACCTCGCCGCGGGCGGGTATGCCCGTTTCACACCCCTCCCTCTGTCACCCTTCCATGCTTTCCCGGATGCGCAGATAGGAGCCGTACCGGCTCTTCGAGATCTCGCCCGCTTCGACCGCGGCCGTTACCGCGCAGCCGGGCTCGTGGGTGTGGGTGCAATCGTTGAAGCGGCAATGCAGGGCCCGGCTCTTGAGCTCGGGGAAGTAGTAGTTCAGCTCTTCCAGCGAGACGCCCCACAGTCCGAGCTTACGCACGCCGGGCGTGTCGATGATGCGGACGCGGCCGAAGCTGTACATCCGCGCGGAGGTCGTGGTGTGGCGGCCTTTTTCATTGAACCCGCTCACTTCCTGCGTCGCGAGATCCAAGTCCGGGTTCAGGGCGTTGATGAGGGTGGATTTCCCCACGCCGCTGGCGCCCGCCAGCACGCTCACCTTGTCCTCCAACGCCGCGCGCAGTGCGTCCAACCCTTGACCGGTGACAATGCTGGTAAGCACCACGGGCACATCCAGATCCCGGTACGGTTGGACCTCCGGCGGCTCCTCGCGGACCAGATCCATCTTGTTGACGCACAGGAGGGGATCAACGCCGCCCACTTGGGCCGAGATGAGATAACGGTCGGTCATGCCGCGCTTGAACCGGGGCTTCGCCGCCGCCGACACAATGACAAGTTGATCCACGTTGACGGCGATGGTCTGTTCGGTCCGCGTGTTGTGCTTGGTGACGAGCCGGCTCAGCTTTCGCTGGCGGGGCGCCATCGCCTGCACGACGGGGCCGTCCGCCTCTTCCTCCACGAGCACCCTATCGCCCGGCGCCAGGGACGTGCCTTCGCCAAGGCCGCGGCCGACCCGGCACAGGCGCTCCTCCCCCTCCATTTGAACATAGCAGAAGTTGCCATAGGGGCCGATTACGACGGCGTTGGCCTCCTCCGTCGTGACGCCCACTTCCGGCTCCCGTTCATGGAAGCCGTCCTCCCGCTCCGCGCCGCCGCGCACGGGTTCACGGCTAAACGTATCCTCGTCCGCGGACCACGTCCGTTGCCGCTTGCCCTTCTTCTGTCCCCGCTTCTTAGCCACGGCGTCTCGCGCCCAGCGCGCGGCCGTTCCCCAGCGCGGATATCGGTCCCGTGATACGCCGGCCGCGCCTCATCAGGACGCCGCCAGTTGCTTCTTCTCGACCTCGGTAAAGTCCGCGGCGATAAGCATGCCGCCGAGGACCTGCTTGACCAACGCGTGGCGGTTAGCCCGGACGGCGCCGTCCTTCGCGTTGACCAAGACAGCCTCGAAGTACTCGTTGATGACCGGCGCCCATGTTAACGTCTCGCGGATCGCGCTCTCCAGATCCCCCCCCTCCACCAGACGGCGCACCTCCGGCAAACGCGCCGCGCCGATCTCGTGCAACGGTTTCTCCGCGTCCTCCAACAAGGCGGGATCCACTTCGGCGGCGGGCTCCTTCGCGATGCGCTGCATGCGCTTGGCCTGTTCCGCAAGGTCCTGCAACGCCGCCTCGTCCAAGCGCTCCAACGCGTCCAGGCACCGGCGAAACCGGACGGGGCGGGTCCCATGGGCCGCGAGGGCGGCGGCGGCTAGGTCGTGAGGGCGCCCTTCTTCCCGCGCCATGGCGGCGAGACGGTCGCGGACAAAACTCATGAGCGCCTGGGCGGTATCCTCCGGCCCGGAAACGAGTTCGCCATAGCACGCCAACGCTTCCTGGAACAGATCCGCCAGATCCACATCCAACGCCATGCTGTCCAACACGGCAACCAATCCCAAGGCGTTTCGGCGCAGCCCGAAGGGGTCGCTCGTGCCCTTCACCCGCAAGCCGATCCCGAAGTAGCCCGCCAGGGTGTCCAGCCTGTCGAGAAGGGCCGCGGCGGCGCCCAGCGGCGTCTCGGGCAGGGCGTCTCCGCTTTTCCGGGGCAGCCTGTGCTCGTACAAGGCTTGGGCTATCGGATCGGGCAGCCCCTCCCGCTGCGCATAGAGCATGCCCACGACGCCTTCCAGCGTGTCAAACTCAAAGACCATCTGGGTGGCCAAGTCGGCTTTCATGAGCCGCAAAACCCGCGCCATGTCGTCCGGGTCCACCGGGGGGAGCCGATCCTTGAGGCGTTCGTAGAGCCGCTGCAACCGCGCCGTCTTGTCCGCGACGGAACCAAGCTTTTGATGGAAAAGGATGTTGTCGAGCCGTTGGGCGAACGTTTCCAAGCTGGTCTGCGTGTCCGTATCCCAGAAATACTTCGCGTCCCGGAGCCGGGCGTTGAGCACCCGCTCGTTGCCTTCGCGGATGATGGTTCTGCCATCTTCGTTGTGAACGCCGTTCGCAACGGCGAGAAAACGGGAGGCAAGCCGGCCGTCGGGGTCCCGCAGCGGGATGTACCGCTGGTGCACTTTCATGGGGGTGATGATGATGGGCTCGGGCAGGCCGAGGGCCTCTTGGGGAACCTCGCACACAATCGGCTCCGGCCATTCTACAAGGTCGCAAATCTCTTCCCACAAGGCGGGCTCCTCCTCGGCCGCGAGGCCCAGGGAATCGCACAACTTGGCGGCCTCGGCCCGCAACTGCTCCATCCGCTCTTCCCGGGGCGCGATGACTTGGTGGGCGCGCAATGTTCGAACGTATTCCCCCGCGCTCGGCACAATGACGGCGCCCGCCGCCAACCGCCGGTGGCCGTACGTGGCGCGGCCGCTATGCAGCACCCGTTGCGGGCCGGTGTCCGATTCCTCCCGGAGCTTCCAAGAGATGGGCAGGTACGCGGCCCCATGGAGGGCGACAAGCCACCGCACCGGACGGGAAAAGACGGCGGTGGTGTCTTCCCAACCCATGGACTTCGTGAACCGAAGGCCGTTCAATAAGGCGCTGGCCAAACCGTTCGCCATCTCGGTGACCGTCTTCCCTTTGACCTCCACCTTGACGAAGCAATACTCGTCCTTGCCCTGGACCTCGAAATAGATGTCTTCCGGAGCCGCGCCCTGGGCCTCCGCGAATTTCCGGGCCGCCAGGGTCCATGCGCCATCGGCGTCTTGGGCCGCGCCGCGTTTGGGACCGCGCGCCTTCCGCGTGCTGTCGGCCTGCTTGGACGGCATGTCCCGCACTTCCACGGCGATGCGGCGCGGCGTCACCCAGAGGGACACGGCCCCATGGGGGACATCGTACTCGCGCAACTGCTTCGCGATGAGCTCCGGCCCTTGCGCCTGAATCTCCGTGATGTCGCCATGAGGCAGTTCTTCGACGCCGATCTCGACCAACAGTGTCTCCCGGGCGGACAACTCGTCCTCGGCGGGCTCCGGCAAGGGCCGCTGGGACGAGCGGGGTTTGCGGGAGCCCACCGACAGCCGGCGCAGAGGGAATCCCATCTCCTCGCGCTGGGCGAGGAAGCCCTTCGCGCAGCCTTCCGCCACGCTCCGGCAGCGGAGCAGAAAGCGGCCGCGCTCGGTCACCGAGAGGGCGCCTCGGGCGTCCAAGACGTTGAAGGCGTGAGAGAGCCGGAGGCAATGGTCGTAAGCGGGCATGATCAAGCCCAGATCCAGAAGTCGCTTGGCTTCCGCCTCCCAGACGCCGAAGGTTTCGAAGAGCCTGTCGACATCCGCCGCTTCGAAGTTGTAGTGGCAGAACTCCACCTCGGACCGCTCGTAGAGATCGCCATAGGTCAACCCCGAAGGCGCCCAGACCAAATCAAACAGGCTGGATACGCCCTGGAGATACATGGCGATGCG
>SLHB01000285.1 GCA_007136375.1 Candidatus Hydrogenedentota bacterium | reverse complement strand
CTATTATACATAGATGGATAGTGTAACATGGCTTCTCTATGATCTCGTGTTTTTGGCTGGGAGGGGGTCGTGGTCCTCGCCCATTGGGCGAAGGCCCGTGTTCCTTTTCCCCGGCGCAAGGGCGGATCCACACAACGATGTCGAGCCAAGCTTGTCCGGCGATTGGAGTATTCCCACTGTCATGACGCAGCTCGCAATTGACGTTCAGGATTGACGTGGGCGCGGATGCCCATTATAGTTGATAAATGTCGAAACGATTGGCTGGCGCATTCTTGTGAGGCGCCTCGGTTCGGCCAGGACCGAACCGCCCGTTTTGATTCCGCGGCCGTCCCGGCGCCGCCGGTGAAGCAACGGCGTGGACGATCCTTATTATGTCGGCGAGTGTTGGGGGAGAAGCTGACGATGGATGCGTCGCTTTCGCGAGGTATGGGCCGTTTGAAGGCGTATGCGCGGCGTGTGGCGCGGGCCGCGCTTTCGGTTCCCATCCGTTTTAAGGTTGTGGGCATTTTGCTCGTGATGGCCGCGCCGATAAGCGCTGTGATGCTGCACCAGATTCACCACGGCGTGTCGCATGCGCTCCGCGCCGAACTGAAGGCGCAAGCCGATGCTGTACTGAATCTCGCCCGCCATGAACCGCTCTCCGATTCTTCCTCTCCGCCGTCGCTAAGTGTGGACGATTGGCTTGAGTCTCTGGTCAGCGCTGTCGCGGACGGCGCCGTGATCGTCATCGAAGACGAGGCGGGCGGCCTGGTGGCGGCGGCCGGGAACGGAGATCTTGGGATTGCCGGCGGCGTTGCCGGCGATGGCGCCTTCGTGGTCAGCCGCGGGATGGTGGACGAGCCTGTTCCTGGAGTGATCACCGTGGGCCTGAGCACAGCGGGGATAGACGCGCGGCGCAGCGCGATTGTGTGGCGGGCGGCTGGCTGGCTGGCGGTTTGTGTAGCCTTGGGGGCCGCCGTGGCCGTGGGGCTCACGCGCCTGCTTGTGCGCCCGATACGCGAACTTCTTGACGCGGCGGCTTCTCTGCGCGATGGCGATTACGAAACGCGGGCGCGGGTCTATTCGGGAGATGAGATCGGACAACTCGCCCGGATGTTTAATGGGCTCGCCGAGACCCTCCAGGCAAGGCGGGAAGAAGCCGCCGAGACGGAAGCGGCCCGGGTTTCGTTGATCCAGCACATTGTCGAGGGGCAAGAAGCCGAGCGAAAGGCGTTGGCGCGGAATCTTCACGACGAGATCGGCCAATCCCTATCGCACTTGTTGATCGAGGTTCAGGGGCTGTGCCAGAAGTGCGCGAATACGCCTCAGTTATGTGAAGAAGTACGCGGCCTCATTGATGAAACGCGGCGGCTTGCTTGGGATTTCCGGCCTTCCATTTTGGATGATTACGGGCTCGAATCCGCGCTACGGCGGTACATGCAGGAGCATTGCGAGTCCCTCGGCATTAATGTCGCGTGCGAGTGTGTCAACCTCGAGCGCGGGGACTGCTGTGACGGGCGTCTTCCGGGCGAGGTCGAGGTCACCTTGTACCGCATTGCCCAGGAAGCGCTTACCAACGTTATCCGGCATGCCGGCGCGCGGCATGTGAGCGTGGTGGTGTTGAAGAAAAGGAACGAGGCCTCGCTCATCATCGAAGATGACGGATGCGGCTTCGACGCCGCCAAGTTCGCCAATGGACGCGCGCGCTCCCTGGGTCTCATGGGGATGCGCGAGCGGGCGCAATTGCTTGGCGGCGATGTCGCCGTGGAGAGCAAACCCGGTCACGGCACGGAAGTGCGGGTGACCGTCGCGTTTGGACAGACTGGACCGTGACGATTCCCATTCTCATCGTCGACGACCACGCGGTGTTCCGCAGCGGCCTCAAGGCGCTCCTGGAGAAGGAGCCGGACTTGCGCGTCGTGGGCGAGGCGGGGGATGGACACCAAGCCCTCGATCTCTTGGCGAGCGTGAAGGCGGAGGTGGTCCTGTTGGACATAACCTTGCCAGGACTGAGCGGAAGCCGCGTTGCGGAACTCATTCTTGAACGGTTCCCGCGGACCGCCATCGTGATGCTCACGATGCACGAAGACGAGTACTACTTGCAGGAGCTTTTCCGGGTGGGCGTGCGCGGCTACATCCTGAAGAAGTCCACTGGATCCGAAGTGGTGAGCGCCATCCGCGCGGCGCACCGTGGGGACACCTACATCGATCCCGCCCTCACCAATCTCTTGGTTTCGCCTTATGTGGGAGCGCCGGCGGCGAAGAAGGACGCCGGCCGTCTTGGGCTCCTCTCGCAGCGCGAACAGGAGGTCTGCGGTTTGTTGGCGCACGGCTTCACCAACAACGAAGTGGCCAACAAACTCTGCATTTCCCCGAGAACGGTCGAAACCCACCGCATCAACATCATGAACAAGCTTGGGCTGAAGACGCGGGCCGAACTGGTGCGGTTTTCGATTGATCACGGTCTTCTGGAGACGCATTGACGGTTCGCGCCAGAGGGGCTTGGGGAAATCCGTGATTTTTCCTGATGGCTTCGGTTGGGTTTCCAGGTAGGCTTGGGGATGGAGGCTTGTCAGCCTTGGCCTTCTGGAGGAATTCAGCATGGCTATCCGCGTACTGATTGCCGTGGAGGACTCGGACCCAACGAGCGGTCTGAGCGAAGTGCTCGGGGATGATCCGTCGTTCAGCGTGGCCGGAGTCATCCGCAAGGCGGCGGAAGGATGGCGTTTGATCGAGAATCACGAAGTGGATGTGCTGTTCGTGGATCTCGATTTCGACAATGCCGCGGGCGGCGTGCTGGTCCGGCAGGTTCTTACGGAGCGCCCCGGCTTGCCCATCGTCGTCCTCACCTGTCCGTGTGACGACACCTGTGTGGACGGTTTGTTCCGGATTGGCGTTTTGGGCGTGGTGTCCAGACACTCGTCCTGGGCCGTCTTGCTGGAAGCGATCCAGGCGGCTCACGCGGGACGGCGGTATGTTGACGAGATGCTGCCGGAGCCCTTGGGCCCGGCGCTCGACGCTCCTGAATGCGCCATGGATCGTCTGAATGATCGGGAGCACGCGATCTGCCGTTTTCTCGCGCTGGGATACACGGAGCACGAAATCATGGCCAGGCTTTGCATGCCAGCGTGGGTGGTGCGGAAGACCTGTGTCCGGGGCATGTTTAAGCTCGGCGTCGTCTCCCACGAAGAACTGGAGTCGCTTGCCGGTTGCCTGGAGAAGAGTTGGTGTCCAGAATCCGAATCCTGATTGCGGAAGATGTGGCGCTGTGGCAGGACGGTCTGCGCGCGTACTTGGAGGCGCAGGACGGCCTGGAGGTGTTGGCGGTAGCCCGATCCGCGTCGGAAGCCAAGGCGATAGCGGCCGCCACGCCTCCCGATGTCGCCGTGGTGGACATGGCGATAGAGCGTGTTTCGGGGCCGGCCATCGCCCATCACCTGCTTGAGGCCCATGGGTCGCGCGTGGTCATGCTGACCATGTGTGAAGACGAGCATTGTGTGCGGTCGATTCTTGACATTGGCGTGCGCGGCGTGGTGCTAAAGCGTTCGGAGGGCGCCGAGTTGTTGAACGCTATCCAGGCGGCCGCGAAGGGCTGTGTGTACATCGACTCGTCCCTAAGGCCGCAGATCCGTTGCGAGTCCGTCATACAATTGGCGGCGCAGCAACGTCTGGACGCGCTGAACGAGAAGGAGCGGGCGCTGTGCCGGCTCTTGGCGTTGGGCCACACAAACACGGAGGCCGGCGCGCTTCTGGGCGTTTCGGTGCGGAACGTGGAGGCGCGGCGTTCGCGCATCATGGCGAAATTGGGCGCTGAAACCCGGGCGGATCTCGTCAATTTTGCGCTGGAGATGAAGCTTATTTGACGGCGCCGCCGTAGAACGCTTCCAATTCCCGAGCGTGTTCGTGCAGAACTGATACGTAGAGCTTTCTGGGTGGACGATCCGAAATAGCTGGGGGG
>SLHB01000254.1 GCA_007136375.1 Candidatus Hydrogenedentota bacterium | reverse complement strand
TGGACGGACGAAGACATGGTGGCTGGCGGCGGTCCCATCGAACTGGCGGCGCCCGGCGAGGGCCACTGGGCCGTAGTGATCCGGGCCGCTGAGTAAGACATTGTTGTCCTTCCTCCTGGACGGACGCCGGCAGGCAGATGTCTAGAAGAGGCATGCGCGAAACGAGGCAAAGATTGAAAAGGAGAACCAAATAAATGCTAAGAGTGGCAACTGTTACCGTGATGCTCGCTCTGGCTGCGATAGCCGGAGTCCATTTTGACGCGGCTGGGGACATACCCGGAACCTACCAGACCACGTGGGTGGGAAACACGTTCGGAGGAGACGGCCATTGGGTGCAAAACTCGATTGCGTCCGCCCATGTCACGCCAGATGGAACGGTGATAGCCGCGTCCGATTGGGATGAGGCGGGCCGTTGTATTGGGCTATACCGGGACGGGGTACCCAATGAGGCGCTGCTTCAGCAATACGACGGCGCGGGCGGCCATGACGCCTGGGGCTGGGGAACAGCCAGTGAGTGCGTCACAGCCGTGGGTGAGTACATCTTCATGGTGAATACCGAGGGCGAGTTGCTTCGCTCTCGGTGGTCGCCCCCGGACATCAACTCCGGGGAATACGTGGACCAAGCGGAGAGCGGCGAGGCGAACGCCATCGACGCGCGTGGCGAGGTGCTGGCCGTGGCGCGGCAAGATGGCGTGACCGAGATTTGGTCGGTGGCCGATTTGAGCCTGACGGATTCGTTTTCCACCGGCGATGTCCGCGATATCGCCATCGATCCGTCCGGGGAATCGATCTGGCTCATAGAGGACGGCGCCATTATCCAGCGGACGCCGGATGGCGAGTTGCTCTCGGGGGAAATCACCGAAGCGGGAAACCCTTTCACATTGGCTTTTGCGCCGGACGGCCGCTTGATCGTCAGTGATGACGGCCCCGCGCAGCAGGTGTTGTTCTTTGAGATGGACGACGAACCGGAGCTGACCAAGCGGTTTGGCCAAGAGGGCGGCTTGCGCGCCGGAACCCCTGGCGTAATGGAGCCGGATAAGTTGTATGGGCTCCGCGGAGCGGGGCTGGATGAAGACGGCAACCTTTATGTGGCGCTTTGCATCGGGAGCGTGCATGGCGCGGGAACGGCTATACGCTCTTTCGATCCCGAAGGAGAGCTGCGCTGGGAGGTGGAATCGCACGCCTTTTGTGATGTCTACGGATTCGATCCCAACGAGGACGGGACCCTCCTTTATGGGATGGATGAGATCATCGAGTTCGACCCAGACGCGGAGCCCGGCGAGGGATGGCGCGCCAAGGCCATTACCCTCGACCACATCGAGTATCCAGATGATCTTCGGGCCGAGGGGCGCACCGGCTCGGCTTTCTTGCGTCATCACGAGGGAAGGCGTCTACTGCACACCATCCCCCAGATGGCCAATGGGCTCGAGCTCTTCGTTTTTGAAGATCCGCCCAGCCACATCGCGCGCCACTCCGAAAGGCTGCTTGACGATGGTTGGGCGCTCCACGTCGACCCCGCGGGCGATGTCTGGCGGGGAGACGCTTCCGGAGGCGTCATTGAGCGGTACAGCTTCACGGGCTGGGACGAAGACGGCGCGCCAACGTTCAACCTCGACAACCCCGATACGTTTGAGCGGCCCAGCCATTACACAGAAGTGGGGCGCGTGCATTATATCCCCGAGACGGACACGCTATACATTTCCGGCTACACAGAGGAGATGCCCGCTACGGATTGGGGGCTGATCGGCGCGATTCTGGAACGATACGACGGTTGGACATCGGAGGAGCCGGAGCGCCGGTGGCGCATTGACGAACTGCCGCGGGACGACCAAGACCTGTATCCCAAGTCGTTTTATGTGGCCGGTGATTATGCCTTCACTGTTCAGGTCAGGTCCACGGACGGGATTCCCGCAAAAGTCAGCGTGTTCAACGCGGAAGACGGCGATTACGTGGGTTTCATGGGCCCGGGTCCCGAAGTGGGCGGCGTCAGCGGTTGGATCGACATGACGCATGGACTTCAAGCCATTGAGCGGGAAGATGGGACCTACCTGGTGGTGGTTGAAGAAAACTACCGGGCCAAGAACCTGGTGTATATCTGGACGCCGCCTTCGGAGTGACGTTTCAGCCGCATTGCCTCAGCGGGTTGCAGAAATCCCCTTGTGGGGCCGGGATCTTGCGGTGAATCGCCGCGTGCCTGCTGGGATGATACGACGCGGACTTGGAAGACGGATCCGGCCAATATCCACCGTGGCGCCTTCGCCGGATATCAGGCGCGCAAAGGACAAGGACAAGAACGGCAAAAGGACGAGGCACGGCATGAAAACACATACTGTTGCGAGGCCATCAACCTTGGCGGCGGCCGCTGGCTTGACGACGCTGCTGTACGCGGTGTTAGCGCTGTCCGCGCATGCCGATGAGGCCCGCATTCGGCCGTGGGAAGAGCATCCCCGGTACTGGCAATACGAGGGCCAGCCCGTATTGCTTCTGGGAGCGACTGACACCGACGCCCTCTTCCAGTGGGAAGAGGACCCGCTTGTGTCCCAGTTGGACCTTCTTGTGGCGAACGGGGGCAATTACATTCGTAACGTGATGAGCAGCCGCAGTCCGGACGAACGGGGCGACGTCTTTCCGTGGGCGCAACTCGAGGATGGCCAGTATGACCTTGAGCAATGGGACGAGGAATACTGGCGGCGCTTTGAGCGGATGCTTGAGGAAACGGCGGCGCGGGATGTGATTGTCTCCATCGAGTTGTGGGACGGGCACGATTTTCAGAGCCGGAGCGATGCCCCGGAGGGTTTTGCTCAATGGGAGACGCACCCCCTGAATCCGGCGAACAACGTGAACTACAGTGCGGAAGACACCACCATACCGGACACCTGGACCATCGGCTATCCCAACGAGACGCATCCCATCCTGTTGACCGTTCCGGAGCTCAATGACGATGCCGAAGTGTTGGCGTATCAGAACGCGTTCATCGCGCGCTTACTTGACCATGCGCTGGATTACGGTCATGTGCTGTATGTGATTCAGAACGAGACCTGGGTGGATCCCGCGTGGTCCGATTATTGGGCGGGCTTCATCCGCGAGCAGGCGGCGGAGCGGAACGCCGAGGTCCATGTGGCTGACATGGAATTCACGCCCTCCGTGGCGCCGGTGCTCGAACGGGGCTTCGATTTCGGGGAGCTGTCCCAAAGCGCGAGCGGGGCGGGCCGGGCAAGCGGCGTGAACGCGGGCCAACAGTACTTCGACTTCATTGCAGCGGAGTTGGCCAAACTCGCGGAGCACCCCGCGCCGGCCAACAGCGTGAAACAATACGGCGGCGACCTCGGCTGGACGCTCGGCCCAGACGAAGGCGTGGACCGGGTCTGGCGCACCATCTTTGCGGGCCAGGCGGCGGTTCGTTTTCACCGGCCGGGCGGCGGCGGCATTGGACTGAATGAGCGGGCGCAAGCCAACCTCGCCAGTTTGCGCATGGTGGCGGACCACATTGATGTGTTCACCGCCCAATCCCATCAGGATTTGGAGGGCCTGCTCTCGAACCGCGCCGAGAACGAGGCCTATATCATGGGCGATTCGGAACAGGGATACGCCGTGTTCTTCACGCAAGAAGGCGCGGAAGTTGAACTCGACGTATCCGCCATCGAAGGGGATGTGCGGGTCCGTTGGCTCGACGTAAACACGGCGGAATGGGATGGCGATTGGGACACTTTTTCAGAGGAAACTCTCACGCTAACCAAACCCGGCGACGCCCAGTGGGTTGCCGTGGCGCTCCCGGCATCCTGATTCCTTCGCGCTGGCGGAAGTAGACGGATAACCGAAAACCAAAACAAACAGGATGCAAGGGTTATGACGAATCAGCAGCGGTTCACCCTTACCTGGGTCATTTGTGGGGCTCTCGCGGCGTTGGCCGGGAACCCTGCGGCGGCGGAACGGCTTCTTTATTCC
>SLHB01000183.1 GCA_007136375.1 Candidatus Hydrogenedentota bacterium | reverse complement strand
GTATACTTCGACATGAGGATGCTTGTCGGGCCACGTCTTGACCAGGAAGCCCTCCTGAATGCTCCAGGCCGTCTCAATTTCGTGGTCCATCCGCTGTTTTTCGAGAATGTCCTGGTGCATCTGCGCGTTTTCCAGGGCGAGGCCCGCGCTGTTTCCCGCCGCAGTGGTCAGCAACAGATCTTCCTGGGTGTACTGCTGGCCAGGCCGGTCCGTGTCAATGTACAGGACGCCGAAAACGCCGTACTTGCCGCGGAGCGGCACGCAAATGATGCTCTTCAGCTTCAAGGCCATCATGCTTTCGGACGGATTCAGTCCCATGGGCGTGTCCGTGTCCTGGTATAGGACGCCCTTGCCGTCCCGGAGAACATGGCTCGCCACGGTCTGGCTGATCCGGAAGTGCCCCGGCGCGGCCTTCTGCAGCGCTCCGTCCCACAGCGTATGCACATAGCCGCAAGTGGGGCAGGCGCCCGGAGTGTCCTCTTCCTTTCCGAAGAGGACGGCGCCATGTTGACCTTTCACGGCTTCAAGCGTAGTGACCAGAATACGGTCCACGAGCCGGCAGGGATCGTAGTCCGAGGCCAACTCGTTCATGATGTTGTACGCGGCGCGGAGCAGCGACTCGGCCCGGTCGACGGTTTGTCCTTGGCCCGTGTCCACGGACACGCCGTGCCGGTCCAAGGTGGTCCGCTGCAGGATCTCGACCGGAGGGACGCCTTCCGCTTCCTCCTCCATCTCGAAGCGCAGCAGGGTTTCGCCGATCTGAATGAGGTCGCCAGGCTCCAGCCTGCCTTCCTGCATGAGAGCGCCGTTTACGATGGCGCCGTTCGTGCTGCCGAGATCGCGCCAGTAGCACACGCCGTTCCGCATTTCCAGGCTGATGTGCCTGCGGGAAACAGCCGCGTCGTCCACGACCAACTCACAGTCGGCGGCGCGCCCAATCGTCACGGTTCCGTCCACGGGGACGCGGTCCGCGCTCGTGTGGCCCCGCTCCGTGCATAGGAACGCCCGTTCCATCGTTCATCCATTCCTTATCCGTGGCTCCGCGAAACCATCGCGCCCGCTCCATGCCGGAAGCGCGGGCTCCGGCGCGTAATCCAAGGCCATACTGACGCAGGCGGCCGTCCCGCCGCAAGCCCCCAGGGCGCCCGGCCCGCCTCTCACTGGGGCTGAGGAAGGAGCACTTGCGCCGGAGAGAGGTGGCGAATGGCGCTGGCGGGCGACAGCGCTAGGAATTCCCCGTAACGCTGGTCCGCCTCCTCTTGGCGGCGCTGCTCCGATAGAAACACATATTGCGAATAGGCGTGCCCCGCCTCCACATAGCCGAGTTGCTCTTTCGTCAGCGCGGCCAAGTAGGGATCGCGCGCGGGCGGAACGGCCCGCCGAAGGTTCTCGTACATCTCCTCCCGGGCGCCGCCAATAAGAAAACGCGCTTCACCGGTGAAAACCTTCCGATGCGACCGGGGCGCGGAGTATTCCACGATCGGATAGGCGTCCGTGTTGAGCGGGTAATCGGCGAACAAACCGCTCTCGGTGACATTGCCCGAGTAGTGGCGCAGCACGAGGGCCTCATAGTAGGCCGCCGAACGCCCGCCTTCCGGGTCGAGGATCCGCCCGTTCGGCGCGATCACGCCGGGCTCTAGGGGCGCCGCTTCTCGCTGCCCAACAAGGGCCACGATGGACCGGCTCGGAAAGAGATCGCCCCGCCATAGGGTCACTTGCGGGAACACCTCGTCCATGGTCCGGGCGATTACGCCGAGCTCCAGGTCCGACACCTGATAAAGAGGGAGCCATTGGACAAAGACTCCGCCGGGATTGAGACGGGTCTTGGCCGTTTGATAGTTCTCTAGGGTGTAGAGGTTGCCCGTCCCTTGCTTCCAAGGCGTGAACAGGTCGCTGATGATGACATCGAAGCGCTCGGGGCTCCGCGCCAAGCAGTTGCGCCCGTCTTCGGCGTGGATGGTCACCCGTTCGTCGCGGTAGAGGCCGTTAATCCATGGCTCGAAGTGTCTCCCGGCCAACTCGACGACCTCTGGCAGGATCTCGCAGACCACGACCCGCTCCACGGGAAAGGCCAAGGAAGCGCCGGCGGTGATCCCCGTCCCCATGCCCAAATAGAACACCGACTCCGGCGCGGCGTGGGCCAACATGGGGATGACGGTCTGGTTCTGCTCCGGGAACAGGTTACGCGTGCTGCCCAGGACGTAGTGGGTGTTCACGCGGATAGCCTGTCCCCCACGGATAGCCTCAACAACGGCCACCGTGGCGTGAGCGCCCTCCTTGACCTCGATGATCCGGTCGCCCACGGGAGCGCCCAATTGGACGCGTTGCAGCGCCTGCGGGTTGATCGAGGCCAACACAAGGCTCGCCGCCGCGGCGCACGCGGCCATGCCCAGGCGCCTCCGGGTCATGTTCCGCAACACTAAGGCCGCCAACATCATCGGATACAAGGCCGCCAGCAGGAGCAACGTGCGCCATGCCCCGAAGAGCGGCAACAACACAAAGCCGCCGGCGAGCGCGCCCAGGATAGAGCCGCCGGTGTCGGCGGACAGCAACCGGCCAATGACTTCCCCCGGCTGCCGGCCGTCGGACTGCGCCATCCGCATCAGATAGGGAAAGACGGCGCCGAGGACCACGCCGGGAAGGAGCACCGTGAGCACGGCCGCGCCCGTCACGGCGGCAATGTAGCCGCCAAAACCCCGGCTGCCGCCCAAATAGGTCAGGCCGTTGGTGACTTCATGGAAGATCCACGGCGAAGAGGCGGTGGCCAGCCCTGACAACCCCAGCAAGACGCCCAGGACCAGGGGCGGCTCGAAACGCCATTCCCGGCACAGAAAACTCGACAGGGCGGCGCCAAGGGCCAACGCCACGAGAAACACGGTCAGCACAAGCGAATAGGTGTAGACTGAATTCTGGAGCACTTGCGAGAACAAGCGTGTCCAGATTACTTCCGTGGCCAATGTGGCAAAGCCCGAACCGAAGGCGATGACCCAGATGAGGCCCGCCGGAAGGGCGGCGCCCGGGGGCGTCCAGGCGGGGCCCGCCGGAACCAGCGCGGCGGCGGGCTCGGGAGCCGCGGGCGTGCGCTCGAAGCGGCGCGCCATGGCCGTCCACGTCAGAACAATCGCCAGCAATCCGACGCACACATCGAGCCCCACGGCAAGGAGATAGGCGTTCCGGAAGCCCATCGCCATGGGAAGCACAAAGCCCGCGGCGAGCGCGCCCAAAGCGGAGCCCGCGGTGTTCACGGCATAGAGACGGGCGCCCACGCGGCCTATGCGGTTGTGCTGGCGGATCACGTACTGGCTCATCAGGGGCAGCGTGCCGCCCATGAAAAACGCCGGCGGAAACAGGATGATCGTGGCCACCAGGATCTTCATGCCAAGGGTGAGGGCCGGTGAATGGCCTGCGACGGCGTAAAGCCAGGGATACAGGGCGTGGTAGGCGTCGAGCAGGAAGAAGTGTCCCAGGGCGGAGAAACCGGCGCAGATCTCCACAACTCCAAACCAGGGGAGCGTCGACCGGAAACGCGGCGCGAACCGGCCCCACGCCCAACTGCCGCTCGCGATGCCCGCGAAGAAGATGGAAATGGCGAGGGCGGCCGCCTGCGCCGTGCCGCCAAAAAGCAGGCCCAGCTCGCGCACCCACAACACTTGATACACAAGCGCGGCGAAGCCCGAGACAAAGAACAACGAGACGAGGATTGTCAGATACACTCGGTGCTGCGAGGTCTGCTCCATACGGCCTTCTCGGTCAGTCTTGGCGAAGCGCTCGCGCTTCATTTCATGTTCATGGGCAGATAGTGGGGTTTAGGTGAGTCACAGCGGCGTCCTCGGTATCTTGGAGTTTAGGAAGCAACCAAGATGGAGGAGTGGCCGCTGTGACTGCAGAAGAGCTTATCAAGGATTTGGGTGGATGGGAAGGGTACCGGGTTGATTTCGCGGAGCGC
>SLHB01000246.1 GCA_007136375.1 Candidatus Hydrogenedentota bacterium | reverse complement strand
TGTTGGCACGCTTCTCCGACGGCCACGGCTTCGTCCTCGGTGGTGTTCATCGAAATAACGAGGCCTGACGGCGCGTCGGCCGTCATGAGGCCGGCGTGACGGTAGCCCGCCTCCGCGATGGCGTCGAGGGCCTCGCGGTAGTCGTATTGCCCCCAGGGCCGCGTATAGCAGCCGATCCGCCAAGGGCCGGGATCGCCGCCGGTGGACGCCTCATCCGCCCTTGCGCCGGTAGTCCACGTTAACGCCGCCAGAGCGCATGCGCTGGCCAGAAATTCCCTGCGGTTTTGCTTTCCGTCCATTGGTGGACGCGCCTCCCGTTCGCGCTTCGGCCGTCGTGTCGTCCTTGGGGGATGCTCCCCGGAGCGGCTGCTACATTACCCCGTGAAGGGGTTGGCGCGCAATGGCGGCGTTTCACTTGGTCGCGTCAGGCGTGGGTATTCGCGTTTCGTGGACGGACGGAAACTTCATGCCGCGGCGCGCCGGACACGGCGCGGTCGCCTCCGTGGCGCTTGAGGCTTCCGCCTCCGTGGCGCTTGAGGCTTCCGCCTCCGTGGCGCTTGAGGCTTCCGCCTCCGTGGACACCTGATTCTTGCCGCGGCGCTTGCTTTGATGCATGAGGAGGTTCGCCCGCTTGACGAGAGTCCCGGCGGTGTCGCCTGGACGGATGCCCGCCACGCCGGCGGATACGGTCACGGCGAGCTTGTGGTCGGTCACGCATCGGGTAGAGTGTTCGATAAGGGCGCGCAGGCGCTCCGCAGTGGCGGCGGCCTCCCGGACTTGCGTGTTGGGCAGCAGGGCGAGGAATTCCTCGCCGCCCCAGCGTCCGACGAAGTCGTAGCCGCGCATGGCGTTGGCGAGGGTGCGGGCCACCATTTTCAACGCGATGTCGCCGGCGCAGTGGCCCATACGGTCGTTGACGGCCTTGAAGTCGTCGATGTCCAGGAAGAGCGCCGCGAAGATCCGGCCTTCCCGGGACCATTCCTCGAAATGCCGCCTCAGGGTCCTTTCCGTGTAACGCCGGTTGCCAATGCCGGTGAGCGGACAGAGAAGGGCGTCGCGCTCGAATTCCCGGGCTTGCTCCAAGGCGGCCATTTCCACGGTGGCGTCGTGAAAGGTCTCCACGGCTCCGAGGATGGCGCCGGTGTCGTCGCGGACGGGCGCCACGGATACGCGGACGGGCACCCGGTGGCCTTCTTTATGGTGGAGAAAGAGGCGGTCGTGCCTTGGCGCGCCGTCTTGGATAGTGGCGGCCAGAGGGCAGCCCGCCTTGCACAGGCAGGTTCCCCGGCCGTCTATGTGCATCAGGATGTTGTCGGCGCAGCAACGGCCGACGACCTCCTCCTTGGCGAACCCGCTCAGCTTCTCAGCGCCCCGGTTCCAGTACACGATGGTGCGGTTTCGGTCTACGAGGTACACGCCCTCGGCGAGATTGTCGAGGACGCTTTTGAAGAGCTGTTGGTCCTTGAGCATCGTCATGTCCACTGCTCCCCCGCGGCGCGCCCGCGGCGCTGGCGCGCCAAGGCCCACGCGCGTCCATGTCTCCTTCCCCGGCCGCGTGTCCCTGCCGTGAAGCCGCCGCGAAAGACGACTCCCGCCGATTTATGACGCGCCTGGGTCTCTGGCGCGCGGGGAGCACGCGGGCCTATACGTCTTCGGCAATATGCTCGGAGAACTGAAGGGGGCGGGCTTGGGCTGCGCATAGGGACTTGAAGTTTAGAACGGGTTTGGGCGCGTTGGCGCCGGAATTTGGTAGAATTCCGGGGAGATCATCCGAAACCCGTCCCGTAATCCCGCCCGCGCATCCACGGCAAGGATATGTTGCAAGGAGGACCGATGGCAGACCGCGTGGAAATATTCGATACGACCCTGCGTGACGGCGAGCAGTCGCCGGGCGCGAGCATGAATGTGCACGAGAAACTGGAAATGGCCCGCCAACTGGAGCGCCTCGGCGTGGACATCATCGAGGCGGGCTTCCCCATCGCGTCCGAGCAGGAGTTCCAGGGGGTGCGCAAGATCGCCGAGACGGTGCGCGCGCCCCGGATCGCCGCCTTGGCGCGCTCCGTGCCGAAGGACATCGAGCGGGCGGCCGCCGCCCTTGAGCCCGCCGAACGGCCCGTGCTGCACACCTTCATCGCCACGTCGGACATTCACCTGGAGCACAAGCTGCGCATGTCCCGGGAGCAAGTCTTGGGCGCGGTGGCGGAGGCGGTGGGGCTGGCGAAGCGCCTCGTCGGACGCGTGGAGTTTTCCGCCGAGGACGCGACGCGGTCGGACTTGGATTTCCTCGTGGAGGTGGCGAAAACCGCCTTGGCCGCCGGCGCGGACGTCATCAACCTGCCCGACACGGTGGGCTACACCACGCCCGTCGAGATAGAGCGGATGTTCGCGTATGTCATCGAAAAGACGCCGGGCGCGGACCAGGCGGTGTTCTCCTCCCATAACCACAACGACTTGGGTCTGGCCGTGGCGAACGCGTTGGCGGCCGTCCGGGGCGGCGCCCGCCAGGTGGAGTGTACGGTGAACGGCATCGGTGAACGGGCCGGCAACACTTCTCTGGAAGAGCTGGTCATGGCGATGCGGACGCGCCACGACGTGTACCCCTACACCACGGGCATCGTCAGCGAGGAAATCAACAACTCGAGCCGGCTCCTGAGCAACATCACGGGGTTGGTCATCCCCTACAACAAGCCCGTGGTCGGCCGGAACGCCTTCGCCCACGAGGCGGGCATCCATCAGCACGGCATGATCGCCAACAAGGCCACCTACGAAATTATGACGCCCGAGTCCGTGGGCCGGGCGCGCAGCGAGTTGGTCCTCGGGAAGCATTCGGGCCGGCACGGCCTTGCGCGCCGTTGCGCCGACATGGGTTTTGACCTGTCGGAGACGGAGTTGACCCAACTCTACGGCAAGTTCATCGAACTGGCGGATCGGAAGAAGGAAGTGTTCGAGGACGACCTGCGGGTTCTCATTGCGTCCATGCGCGACGAAAGCTTCGAGACCTACCGTTTGCGCCAGCTCCGCGTAAGCGGCAGCGACCCGGCCATGGCGCTCGTGAAGTTGTCCCGGGGCGGCGCGGAGTTCGTGGAGACGGCGACGGGGGATGGGCCAGTGCATTCGGCTTGCATGGCCATCGAACGCATCACGGGCGTGGTGGGCACGCTCACCGAATTCTCCGTGCGCGCCGCGACGCCGGGCAAGGACGCTTTGGGCGAGGCCCACGTGACGGTGGAGTTCGATGGACGGCCGACAACGGGCACGGGCGGAAGCACCGACATTGTCGAAGCCGCCGTTCAGGCCTACGTCAACGCCTTGAACAAGTTCCTCGCCCTCCAATCCACGCGGGAAGACGCCGCCGCGGCCGCGCAAGGCACATAGCCCGCGCCGTCTATCCTGGCGCAAAAGGCGCGCCCGCCATGGTCCTCTGCGGAGCCGTGGCGGGCGCTTCTGATTTGCGGCGGAAGAGCGGCTGCGGCGCCAGGGTTACTCCCGGTCCGCCTCGCCTTCCGGTCCAGACGCCTCCTGCATAGATTGGGGCGGCCGGATGAAGTGGACAGCGAGAGCGAGGAGTATGAACGCGCCCGCCACGGCCAGGCCGCGCAGGCCGTACTGGCTGAACAGCTCATACAAGCTCGCCGGCACGATGATGATCAGGGCGAGGCCCATCAACGCGTTCCACGCGATCCGCCGACCGCCGGTGGGCATCTCCTTGCCAAGGAGGCTCCGCTGATTCATCAACAAGAAGAAGGAGATGTACGCCAGCGGTATTAACAGGAACGCGAACATGGAGGTGGGCACCACGAGCCAGGGGCCGGCGGCGTGCCAGAAGAACGGCGCGAACACGCCAGTGACCGGGAACAGGGCGCCGATCCGGAACCACCATCCGTCGTGGGGCTTGTTGCAGAACTCGCAAAAGCCGACGCCGGAGATGATCATCAGCATGGTGATGCTGGAGAACGCGACGCCGA
>SLHB01000434.1 GCA_007136375.1 Candidatus Hydrogenedentota bacterium | reverse complement strand
CGCGTCGAGGGCCATGGGCTTCTCGGTGATGACGTGCGCGCCCCGTTCGAGGGCCGCGAGGATGGGCGGCGTGTGCAAATGATCCGGCGTGGCGACGGCTAGAATGTCCAAGTCCGGATGATCCGCGAGCAGTTGCGTCCACGGCTCTTCCCCGTGGTAGAGGGCGAAGTCCAAGCCTTGGCCCTGATAGTTGGCCAGGTGGGCCTTCCCCGTCTTTTCCGTGTGGGTGGCGAGGCCAACGAACTCGACCTCCACGCCGTCCAGTTCCCGCGCTTTCGAGTCCATTCCCAGCCGCCCCAGCCATGGCAACAAGCCGTACTGCTGGAGCTGGGCGTACGTGCGCAGGTGCACGTCTCCGCCAAACATGCCCGCGCCCACCAAGCCGATCTTGATCGTCTTCGCCATCTCTTCGTGTCCTTCTACCTTTCCGCGCGCCCCAAAAACATGCCGGGGGCCCATCCACAATCCGCGCTTGCGTTCCCCACGCTCACTCAAACCCCACCAAGAGAACCCGTAAACACCTTGGTTGACGCTTCAGCTTGCCGGGTTGTGGACAGGCCCCCGTCTCCAGCCGCCGGAGCGGCCGTCTTGCCGTTTGTCACGTAGCGCTGACTTAGAACGTGTCCTCGAGGATGAAGTCGTCGTCCAGCTCCACCTCGGGCGCGGGCTCGGCGATGTCATCGAAGTCAACGAGGATGTCGATCTCCATCTCCGCCTTGGCTTGCTCGATGTGCTCCTGGAGCGCCTCGTTCTGCTTGCGCATCCGGACTTCCTCGCGGAGATCTTCCTCGATCTCGTCGACGGAGACCGTGCCCGCTTCGTGACGGTCGCGGACGGTGAGAATGTGCCAGCCGAAGTCCGTCAAGAACGGCTCGCTGATCTCGCCCACGCCCAGCTCGAAGGCTATCTGATCGAACTCGGGCACCATGTCGCCGCGTTCAACGCCGTCATAGGCGCCGCCCTGCTGCGCGGAGCCCGGATCGTCGGACACGTCCTGCGCCACGTCCGCGAAGTCTTCGCCGTCTTCCACGATGCGGCGGCGGGCGTCGTCGATCTCCGCCCGGGCCCCTTCATCCTCGGCGTTCTCGGCTTCGATGAGAATGTGGGAGACGTCCACCGAATCGCCGCGCTCCAACGCGCCAGCTTGGAGCAACTCTTCGTAGGCTTCCTGGATCTCAGCGTCGGTCACCTCGAGATCGGCCGTGACCTGCTCCATGTACTGCTGGTTCCGGAGGTTCGTTTGCATCTCCGAACGCAACTCTTCCATGGACATGCCCTGCATCTGCAAGAACTGCTCCAGCATCTCGGGCGACGGAAGCTGTTGCCGGATGTTGTCGATCTCCGCCTCTACGTCCGCCTCCGTGACTTCGACGCCCGCTTGCGCGGCGAGTTGGCCCAGCACTTCCATGCTGATGAGGTGGTCAAGGACTTCCTGAGGCGGAAGGGGTTGCCCCCCCTGCATCTGGACCATCTGGTTCACCTGCTGCATGGTTTCCTGGAACTCGGAGCCCGCGATGGGCTGGCCGTTCACCGTGGCCACCACGTCAGGCACGTCGGGCATGGGCGGAGGCGGCGGCTGCTGCGGCGGCATGGGCGGCTGTCCCGGAGGGGCCTCGCCGGCGTCGGGCGGCGGCGGCGGCGGCGGGGCCTGGCCAGCGTCGGGCGG
The DNA here is from genome assembly GCA_007136375.1 of Candidatus Hydrogenedentota bacterium. GTDB lineage: Bacteria > Hydrogenedentota > Hydrogenedentia > Hydrogenedentales > SLHB01 > SLHB01. The sequence continues at coordinate 2,321 of SLHB01000434.1, read as the reverse complement.
CGGTGGCGGCGGAGGCGCGTCCACCTGCCCGGTGGCCGCCGGCGCCAGCAACAGCCCGGCGCAAATGACCGCGGGGACGATCCGTTCCATCACGCGGAATGATCTGAACATGTAACTCACTCTCCTTAGTGGTGTTGGAGCCGCTCCGGACGTGCGCCATAAAAGGCGCGGATCGCCGTGGCGTGGGGTAACGGCTCGCTGCTTCACTTACAAGTTTGATCCATGATCCTAAAGGACCAGCCCCCCGCATGGCAAGCCGAAGCGCGGGCGGCAATCGCCGCATGAGGTTGCTCCGTTGGGCCGTTCCCCGTAAACCGGCGGCGCCGTGGGCTCAGCCGTGGGCCATTGGCCTACAGGGTGACCCGCTTCCCGCCGTTGTCCGCCGATTCGTAGATGGCCTCGATGAGCGCCACGGCGTGCCGCCCCTCCCGGCCGTCCACCGCGGGCATACGATCTTCGATGATCGCCTGGGTGAAGTCCCGGATCTGACGGAGATGCCCCTCATGCTTCAAGCTGCTAATGGGATCGGCCGCGCCGGAACCGAAGTCGCCTTCTCCCGCGAAGGCCGCACGGATGGCCTCGTCCTCCGGCCTGTCCTCCTGGAATTGCCAATAGCTGAGGTTTCCGTCCTCGACGATGGCGCTCCCCGCCGTCCCGTGGACCTCCACCCGCGCCGCATGGCCGGGATAGATGGCCGTGCTGCCCTCGATGACGCCCATGGCGCCGTTCTCGAAGGTCAGCATCGCCGTGGCCAGGTCTTCCACCTCCAGGCCCGTGTGCGCCACCAAGGCCGTCTGCGCCGTAACCTCCTTCACCTTGCCGAAAAAGGAGATGAGCAGATCGATCTGATGCACGCCTTGGTTCATGAGGCAGCCGCCCCCGTCCAACTCCCGCGTGCCGCGCCAGGCGCCGCTGTCGTAATACGCCTGGCTGCGATACCATTTGATATAGGCGTCGCCGAGGACCAGTTTGCCGAAGCGCCCTTCCTTCAATGCCCCATGCACCTTCTCCGCGCCCTGAGAGAAACGGAACTGGAAGATGCAGCCCAGCTTGACGCCGTTGGCGTCCGCCGCGTTGATGAGCCGGTCGATCCGCTTTGTGTTGATCTCCAGCGGCTTCTCGGAAAGGATGTGTTTCCCGGCGTTCGCGCAGGCCTCGCCGATCTCCGCCCGCATCCCGCTCGGAATGCACAGGCTCACCGCGTGAATGTCGTCCCGCGCCAAGAGTTCCGTGTAGTCCGTGTACGCCTCCGCGCCGTAGCGCGCCGCCAAGTCCTTGGCGTTCTCCTCTCGCACATCGGAGACCGCGACAAGGCGCGCGTTCTCCGCGTCCTTAATGCTCTCCGCGTGAATCGGCGCGATGGTCCCGCAGCCGATGATGCCGTATCCAACCTCGTTCATGGTCCTTGCTCCTCCTTAACGATATTCGCGCCCCCGGGACCGCCGGCCGCGCCGCGTGGACGCCCCCGATCCGGGCGCCATGACCGGAGTCCCGTGTAAAGACTGAAGCCGCCCCCGCCGCAATGACACGGAACGCCGGGAGACGGTGGGAAGACGCGTTGGGTGTGAATGGCCGGGGCAGGCGCCCCGGATTGCGCATTTCAGCAAACCCGCCCGCATAAGTCAAACCCGCCTCACGCCCCGCCGTCAGGGCGCGCCGGTGATGACGGGGAGGAACTTGCGGTTCGCGCCAGGAAAGGCGTAGCGGGAGAAGTCGGCGGGGCGGACCCACTTGGTCTCCGTGTGGCGCGCGGGAGTGGGTTGGCCGCCGCGATCGGCGCAACGGTAGACGTTGAGGGTGACCTTGAAGTGGCTGTAGGCGTGGTTGACGACGGCGGCGAGACCGCCGGGCTCGACGGCCAAGCCGAAGGCGTCCGCCATGATCCGCCTGAGCGCCGTGGGATGATCCTCGCCGGTCTCGACGGCGCCGCTGGGGAATTCCCAGAGTCCGCCAAGAAGGCCCTCGGGCGGCCGTTTGGCGATGAGGCAGCGCCCGTTCCGGAAGACGACCGCGACGGCCAACTCATGGCGGGGCGTTGGGCCCTTGGGTTTGCGGACGGGGAGATTGTCTTGAGCCCCGGCGGCGCGCGCGGCGCAGTGGCGGGCGATGGGGCATTCGCCGCAGGCGGGCTTGCGAGGGAGGCACACGCGGGCGCCCAGCTCCATCAAGGCCTGGTTGAAGGCGCCGGGGTCGCCTGGATCGACGAGGGCGGCGCAATGGCGCCACACGGCCTGGGCGCCTTCGCCGCCGTCGACGCTCGCGGTGATGTGGCGCAGACGGGCGATGACGCGCTTGACGTTGCCGTCCACCGCGGGCGTGGG
>SLHB01000464.1 GCA_007136375.1 Candidatus Hydrogenedentota bacterium | reverse complement strand
CGGGTCGCCCAGGAGCATGAGGGCCAAGTCCACCTGATGGATGCCGTCCGACGAGAAGTCGCCGCCGCAGAAGTCCCAGAAGTGGAGGTAGCCATGGTGGAACAGGTTGTTGTAATAGGGCCACTCCCGGGTCGCGCGGCCCACCCAGGTGTCCCAGCCGTCGGCGCCAAGGCTCTCCGGCGGATCCTCCGCCTCTCCCAAGTGGAACGGGCCGCTCATCAACATGCCATAGATCTTCACGAGGGTGACCTTGCCGATGCGCCCCTCCGCCACCAACTCCCGCGCCCGTTGCGCGAAAGGGGCCGACCGGTTCTGCGTGCCCACCTGCACCACGCGCTCGTACTTCGCCGCCGCCTCCACCATCTTCTGGCTCTCGAAGATGTTGTGGGAGTGGGGCTTCTCCACGTACACGTCCTTGCCCGCCTGACACGCCAAGACCGTCGGCAGGGCGTGCCAATGCTCCGGCGTCGCCACCACGACAGCGTCCACGTCGTCCGACGCGAACACCTCCTCCATGTCGCGGACCAAGGCCGGCGCCGCGTCCTGCTCGTCCGACAGATAGCTCCACGTGTCCTCCATGCGATCCTGCCGCAGATCGCAGAGATAGGTGAGCTGGGCGCCCGCCTGCATCAAGCCGCCCGTCACCTGGCGCCCCCGGTGGCCGCAGCCCACAAGGGCGATGTTGACGCGGTCGTTCGCCCCAAACGCCGTGTTCCGCGCCATGGCGCCCGCCACCACCGCCGCGCCGCTGCTGCCCAAGAACTGCCTTCGCGTCATACCCATTTTCCTGCGTCTCCTTTGCCCGGTTCAGCGTCCCCCGGGAACATCCCCCGTCACGGCGGGAGCCACTCCGTCTAAGTCCAAGCTTCATGATAGCCCCAGGCGGCGCCACGGGTCCAGCCATGAACCGGCGCCAGCGGCACATGCCACGGCGGCTTGCCGCAGCAACACAACATCCCCCCGAATTGGGGACCTTGGCGCGCGTCCTGTGGGTCAGGAGGCGAGAATCTCCGTGTCCTCCATGGCGATGGCGCGTGGCGCCGCGGCGATGGCGCGTGGCGCCGCGGCGATGGCGCGTGGTGCCGGACGCGCGCTATACTGGCCGTGCGCGGCGGATCCGTTTACACCCCGCCGCGCCAGCGTGGGAATGCTATACATATACAGGAGGGCGCGCGGGATATGGATGGGAAGCATGACAACGCGGCGCGGGACGTCGCCGCCTCGGGGTTGAGCCGCCGTACGTTCTTGGCGGCGTCAGCGGCGTTGACGGGCGGCGCATGGTTCGCGGGGTTCGCCCCGATTCGGGCCGCGGACGCCGAGTACGCCATCCTCGGCGCGAAGGAGGCGGCCATCATGGACGCGCTGGCCGATTGCATCATTCCGCCGGGCGAGTATCCAGGCGGGAAGGAGGCGGGCGTCACGCGCTTCATCGACCAGCAACTCGGCGGCTACCTCGCGTCCTACCGGGACATGTACGAGACCTGTCTGCCCGCGTTGAACGCCGGCAGCCGCGCCAAGCACGGCGACGCCTTCGTGGAACTAGACGAAGACGAACAGATCCAGTACCTCACGGAGATCGAGGCCGGCGAATACGAGGGGCAGAGCGGCGGGGACGCGGAGAACCTCTGGGAAAGCTATTCGCCGCGCGCGTTCTTCAACACCGCCCGGGACCATTGCATGATGGGCTTCTACGGCCATCCCCGCCACGGCGGAAATGAGAACTGGGTCAGCTACCGCATGCTGGGCTTGAGGGTGTAGACGGGCCGGCGCGCGAATTCACTAGCAAACGAGAGCTGTCGGCGCCGAAAACGCCGGCAAGGAGGAGAGAGGCGGTTAGATGAAGATCAGAGACCTGATCGAGGAGGCTGAAGCGCTTCCCGTGGAAGAGCGCGCGCTCGTTGCCGACGCCCTCCTTCGCAGCCTTAATCCGCCGGACGCCAGAATGGATGAGAAGTGGGCCTCCGTGGCCCGAAAACGCTTGGAGGAGGCGCGGTCTGGCGCGGTCGAAACCGTCCCCGGCGAGGATGTCTTCAAGAAGATCCGGAATGACCACGCCGAATAAGCTTGAGGCTCCATTCTGAAGCCGGCGAATTCACTAACACATGAGGGGCGGGGGCCGCGGGCGCCGGTTCCGCCGGGACTCTGGGCGCCGCGCTCAGAAACGGGGGCAAGGCCATGGCGAACAAGCATGTGAACGCGATTGTGGTGGGCTCGGGCGCCGGCGGCGGCGTCGTGGCCAAAGAGCTGAGCGAAGCGGGGTTGACCGTCGTCCTCTTCGAACGGGGCGGCTGGGCCAGCTACGCCGAACACGGCAACGATGAATTGACCGCCCAGCGGTCCTTCCCGTTGCAATGCTACTTCGGCCCGGACAATGAGCGCTACCGCCGCGTCGCCGTGGACCAACAAGGCAACGAGCGCATCGTCTACCCGAACGACTGGGCCTATCACAATGTCGCCGCCTGCGTCGGCTCGGGCACGGTCTCCTACGGCGCGATGGCCTGGCGCTTCATGGAAGAAGACTTCACCATGAAGTCGGTCTACGGCCATGTCGAAGGCTCGACCCTGGAAGACTGGCCCATCACCTACGCCGACTTGGAGCCTTGCTACGAGAAAGCGGAATGGGAGATCGGCGTCGCCGGCGACGACAGCGAAAACCCCTTCGCCCCATGGCGCAACAAGCCCCACCCCATGCCCGCTTTCGGCCACAACAAGGAAGCGCGCATGCTGGAGGAAGCGGCGAAGAAGGCCGGCTTCCACCCCTTCTCCATTCCCATGCTCCGCAATTCCGAATCCTACGGCGGCCGCCGCGCCTGCGTCCATGTGCGCAACTGCGTCGGGTTCGCCTGTCCCGTGGACGCGAAGAACGGAACCCACAACACGGTCATCCCCACCGCGCTCGAAACAGGCAACTGTGAACTGCGCATCGAATCCCAAGTCGTGGAGATCCTCACCGGCGAAAGCGGCCGCATCACCGGCGTGGCCTACTTCGACAGCGAAGGCCGCAAACACGAACAGACCGCCGACATCGTCGTGTTGGCCGCGTCCGCCACGGAGACGCCCCGGCTCCTCCTCAACTCCGCCTCCCGCTACTTCCCCGAAGGCGTCGGCAACCGCCACGACTGGGTCGGCCGCAACCTGCAAGGCCACGCCTATTGCGGCGCCGACGGCCTCTTCGACGAGGACATCTACGACGACGTCGGCCCCGGCGCCAGCGTCGCCATCTGCGATTTCGCCCACAACAACCCCGGCGTCATCGGCGGCGCCATGCTCGCCAACGACTTCATCCGCCTGCCCTACGCCTTCACCGGCGCCCACCCCCCCGGCAGCCCCCGCTGGGGCCGCGCCCACAAGGAACACCAGAAAAACTACTACCGGCGCACCGCCGCCGTCCGCGGGCCCGTCCAAGAGATGCCCAATTTCGAATCCCGCGTCCAAGTGAGCCAAGACGTGCGCGACCACTGGGGCAAGCCCGTCGCCAAGATATCCGGCTTCAAGCTCGACACCGACATCGAGACCTGCCGCTTCATCGCCGGAAAAGCCCAAGAATGGCTCGAAGCCGCCGGCGCCTCCGAGATCTGGCAAAGCGTGCCCGGCGCCGGCGTGAGCGGCGGCCAACACCAATCCGGGACCTGCCGCATGGGCGACGACCCCCACACCTCCGTCACCAACAAATACGGACAAGTCCACGACGTGGACAACCTCTTCATCGCCGACGGCAGCCTCCACGTCACCAACGGCGCCTTCAACCCCGTCCTGACCATCATGGCCCTCGGCTACTGGGTGTCCGGCTACATCGTCAAGGAATGGGAACGCGGCAACCGCTTCCGCTAACGCCGGGAGGCGAGCCGGGTGATGGCCGCGGCGCCCGAAAAGGTACTCTGCATTGAACCTGCTCTGGCGCGAAGACAGGCAACCACGCTCAATTGTTAGGCCAAGAGTTCCTGTGATAGCATGCCCAAACGCATATAGATAACGGGTTCTGCCGTTTGTGATCACCGTCG
>SLHB01000450.1 GCA_007136375.1 Candidatus Hydrogenedentota bacterium | reverse complement strand
CGCGACAATGACCGTTGGGAAGGCTTGCGGATAGGTGGGGTTGGCGTCCATGGACTGGTTCATGTTGCCCGCGGGGGCCACGACGGGAATGTTGGCCGCTTCGGCTTCGTCTACCCGCTGCTCCAACACATGGTCGTGGGTTTCCACGGCCGCGGTCGCCGCCATGACGTCGGCGTCGTTGGCGATGGCGTACTCGAAGCCGTCCGCAAGCCGCCCCGCCGTATACACATCGGCCCAGTTGGCGTTGTAGCCCCCGCCTTCCTCTCCCCACAGGTTCACTTGATAACGGACCGGCATCACCTTGGCGTTGGGCGCGACGCCGGAGAAGATCAAGGTGTTGTACGACTGACCGTCAAAATATTCGAAGTTCGTGGCCGCCGGCTTACCCAGGATTATGCCGCCGTGCACAGTGCCTACGTCCCGATTATAGAGATACACCTCGGCTACATCGTCGTAGTCGAAGGGCGCCTCTGTATACGCATCCGGATAGGGGATCCGGTCGCCTTGAGGATCCATTGGGTCGTTGCCAATGAAATCCCAACCGAAGTCGTCGTCCGGCCAATCGGGGTGATGGGATGGATTCGGGCTCGGGTTCAGCCATTGCCGGTCGGTGAACGCTTCGTGTCCTCCGAGATGGGAGCTTCCGGGCCCGTCATACACGTATTCAGCGCTCGTGGGATTCGGAATACCCTGGTGAAGATAGTCCACGTGCGCGCCCGTGCTTATCGACGCGACAACGGGGCGTTCCACGGTCTCAAGGTCTAAACTGTCCCAGAAGGCGACAGGATCATTGATGGAGTTGCCGTTGTTGAACAAGATCTCCCAAGCTTCGAGGACGTTCATCTGGCGCAGGTGCCACCAAAGGCCCGAGCCGTCGAGCGGCGGCGCCTGGAAGTTCAAGGTATACGAACCGCTCAGGGGTTGGAACCCGCCGTCTCCACCGTCTTCGCGGGGCGGCTCTTCGCCTCTTGTGTCATAGAGGGGCGCGAAAAGGGGGTTGGCCGCGAGGGTGAGCGGATGTTCGTGGTAGGCGTTCGCGAGGGCCAGGGCGTCGCGGCCTTCCGAAGGGGCCACGCCGGTCACCCGGACCCGGTAGCTGCGATCATCCGTGTGACTGTAGGTCAGCTCCCGGAGCACTTCGAGTCCGTCCGCCTGGAAGAGGGCGTCGATGGTTTCTTCCGGGACATCGCCCGGGAAGGTAACATGGAAATAGTCCGTGAGGAGGGATTGCCGTTCGGACCGGTGGGCGAAGACCGGATGGGCGGCGGCGACTTCAGGCCGGTGCCGCAGGGCCTCCAGCGCGCTGGTCCGGGCCTCTGCGTCCAGGTTCCGGGATGTGTCGTAGACGAACGTGCGCAGCCCCTGGCGTTCTCCGCGCTCCAACGCTTCCGTCGAGAGCTCCGCGCTCACCTCGATGTCCGCGGAGACGCCGGCAAGATTCTGAATGTCTTGCGGCCGGGGCGTCTGTTCGAAGGTTACGCCGATGCGGTCCGGGACGGGCTGCAACCGGGTGCGATGGCCTTGCCAACCGTAGTACGTGTGTTTGGCCGACGTCTCCGGCCGCTCCTCCATGCGATAGGGGATGTGCTGGTAAGCTGGTCCCAGTCCGTCCGTGGACTGCTGCGCGCTAACGGACGCGGGCGGCAACGGCATGTGCCCCCCCCCCCCCCGTGATTAAGAGGAACGACAACACCGCGACAAAACCTTGCTTCAGCACCGCGCTCACCTGCTTCGTCGTCTTCATGAGTTCGTCTCCCTTGGCCCCGCCTCGCCGCGGCCGGGCCGTCGTGTCCGTTAGAACGCTTGCGTTTGCATTGGGTACTCCCTGTCTCCCGATGCCATGCCTGTTGTCCGCCCCTGGCCCCTCGCCGAGGGTAATCCGCGAAATTCAATGAAATATTGTGCATATTTCATCAAACGTATAACCACTATACCTCAAGTCTCCCGGCGAGTCAAGTCCTTTCCGAAATAAATCGCAGAACGTTCGGCGCGGGTGGGGTATGGGAAGGGCCCGGGCTCGGGGCGTGCGACGGGGCTTGATCTTGGGGGTCGGGAAGGGGTAGGGTATTAATGTTAGGCAACAAAGTTAACAAGTGTTTTGGGCGTGAAGCGTTCGTGACGGCCCCTTGTGTGTGCCGAGAGCGCTGGCGCGGACGATGTTGGAAACCGAAACGTGGAGGCGCATGAGAGAGTCAGCCGAAATCGGGATGTGGAAGGGCGCAGGGCCACGTGGACGGGCCTGGGCCAGCGTGGCGGTTGGCGTGCTCGCGGGCCTGGCGCTTGTGTTGTTGGCGGGCGGTTGCGCGGCCGCGCCCGAGGATGATGACGGCCGCTTGCGGGTGACGGCGACGACGGGCATGATCGCGGACGCGGCGCGCAACGTTGCCGGGGAGCATGCCCGGGTCACGGGCCTGATGGGTCCGGGGGTGGATCCGCACAGTTATCGGCCGTCCCAGCGGGCCCTCGGCGCGTTGCGAGAAGCGGACCTGATCCTTTACAACGGATTGTTTCTGGAGGGGGCGATGGCTGGCGTGTTGGAGCGTTTGGGCGAACGGCAGCCGGTGGTGGCCGTGGCGGAGGCCGTGCCCGAGGAGCAGTTGTTGGACTCGCCGGACTATGAGGGCGCCTACGACCCGCACATTTGGTTCGACGTGTCCTTGTGGATGGTCGTGGTGGAGCGGATCCGGGACGCGTTGATGGAGCATGATCCGGAGAACGCGGCGGCGTATGAGGCCAATGCGGCGGCGTATCTCGCCGAGCTGGGGGCGCTGCACGAGGAGGCGCGGGAGACGTTGGCGGGCGTTCCGGAGGAACACCGGGTGCTCGTGACGGCTCACGATGCCTTTGGTTATTTCGGCCGCGCCTACGACGTGGAGGTGATGGCCCTTCAGGGGATCAGCACGGCCGCGGAGTTCGGGTTGCACGAGGTCACGAGCTTGGCGCGGGTCATCGCGGAGCGGGAGATCAAGGCGGTGTTTCCGGAGAGCACGATTTCGCCCCGGTCTGTCCGCGCGCTTATCGAGGGCGTGGAGGGCTTGGGCCATGAGGTGCGGGAAGGCGGCACGCTGTTTTCCGACGCCATGGGCGAGCCTGGTACGCCGGAAGGGACGTATGTCGGCATGGTCCGGCACAATGTGAACACGATTGCGGAGGCGTTGCGTTAGCATGGGGGATTCGCGGACAGCTTTTCGGGCGGTGGAAGACGGGCCGGAGCCCGCCTCGGAGGCGGAGGCCAAGGCCGGCGCGCCGCCGCCTCCCATCGAAGTGCACGATCTCACCGTGGCGTACCGGCGTCAGCCCGTGCTGTGGGACATAGACGTTGTCTTCCCCGAAGGCCAGCTTATCGCCATCGTGGGGCCGAACGGAGCGGGGAAGAGCACGCTCATCAAGGCCATCATGGGCCTGGCGCCGCTGGCGTCGGGTTATGTGGCCATTTTTGGCGAGCGGACGCGGAAAGCCCGGGGGGCCATCGCCTACGTGCCGCAGCGGGAGTCGGTGGATTGGGATTTTCCGACGACGGCCATCGACGTGGTGTTGATGGGGCGGTACGGCCACCTGTCGGTGTTCGGCTGGCCCCGCCGGCGTGACCGCGACATCGCCTGGGAGTGTTTGGACAAGGTGGGGATGACGGAGTTCGCTCACCGGCAGATTAGCCAGCTTTCCGGCGGCCAGCAGCAGCGGGTTTTCCTGGCGCGGGCCTTGGCGCAGCAGGCCCGGGTGTATCTCATGGACGAGCCTTTTGCGGGGGTCGACGCCGCCACGGAGCGCACGATCGCCGGGTTGCTCGCGGAATTGCGGGAAAACGGGGACACCATCGTGGTGGTTCATCACGACTTGAATACGGTTCCCCAGTATTTCGGTCACGTGCTGATGTTGAATCAGCGGCTTGTCGCCCACGGCGCCGTGGACGATGTGTTCACGCCGGAGAACCTGCGGCGGACCTACGGCGGGCGTCTTAGCGTGCTGACGGAAGTGGGCGAGCGTCTGCGCCAGGGCGGATGGAGT
>SLHB01000239.1 GCA_007136375.1 Candidatus Hydrogenedentota bacterium | reverse complement strand
TTTTGTCCTTTATTCCCTGTTTTTGCGACGGTATTTGGTTGACGCCGGAAGCACTATTCTTCATTGACCAGGATATTGAACAAGAATCGCCCCACTTCTAACCCGATGCGGCGTTTCGAAGGTAAAATCTAGTAGGGAAAGCCATCGCCACGAGATTGGCGCCGGGGATGAATGTCCCCGGGCGGACGTCGTCCTGTTTGGTGACCAACAAGTGGCTCCGCAACCAGGAGGGTGCAGTAATGAACACTCGAACGCCCATCGTAACCAGCGCGCTAGCCATGGCCCTCGGGCTGGGGCTGGCGGTCTCGGCGGTGGCCGACGCTCCCATGCACGGCCGCATCAGCTACGAGGCCGGGGGCGCCTTGGTTCGGGGAACCAGCGACGACGACTGGAGTTACGCCACCATCAACTCCCTTATCCTGCCGGGGGATATCATTTGGGCGGACGAGGAAGGGACCGTTGAAGTTGAAATGTCTGGCGGCACGTTCTTGCGCATGGCCGACGGCAGCCGCGTGGAGATGACCTCCATGCCTCCAAGCGCGCTGTTCGAGGGCATCCACGGCGCCTTTTACGTGCAACGCGCCGCCCGCAGCACGGGCGACGTGGTGTTCCGTACGCCGGCGGCCTCCGTCCAGGTCGAGCAGGACACCCAGGTGCGGATCGACGTGACCGGCGCGGGCGCCACCACGGTCTCGGTCCGCTGGGGCCGCGCGTACGTGCGGGCCGGCAACGGCGCCATCACCCTAACCCGCGGCCAACGGGTCTACGTGGACCCCGGCTACCTGCCGTCCGAGGTGGTGAGTTTCGATCTGAGCCGCGAGGACAGCTTCGATCAGTGGAACCGTGAACGAGCCCGGATCCTGGCCGAGGGGATGGACCGTTGGCCCAAGGAAACGCCCGTGCAACAGACGCCCATTGGCATGGCGGATCTGCACCGGTACGGCGAATGGGTCTACGTGGACAACCGGCGCTACTGGCGGCCCACCGTGGTGCGCGAGTACGTGCCCTACCGCGTCGGATACTGGAGCTACGCGCCCCGCATCGGCTACACATGGGTCAGCCCCCACCCCTTCAGTTACGTGACGACGCATTACGGCCGCTGGACGCACCACCGCCAGTATGGATGGATGTGGACCTACGTGGACGGCTGGGCCCCCGCTTGGGCGTACACCGTCCGTACCGGGCCGTACTTCGCCTGGGCGCCCTTGGATCCCTGGGATCGGCCCGTCGTGACCAGCAGCGCCTATTTCACCGTGGATGGCGTGCGCATCGGAATCCACGCCACGTCTTACACGCATGCGTCCCGGCTCTACCACGGTCCGGCGCCGGTTTTCCCGGCCCAGACCAACATCTTCACCACGGGCGATGTCCACATTTGGAACATCTACGCGCCCTCCGTCCGGCCCTCGCCGCGGTTGCGCCACTTGACGTCGCCCTCGGCCTTGATCCGGGACTACTCGCCGCGCCGGGTCATTCGCGGACCGGATATCGCAGGTCCCCGGGCGTTGGAAGCGCGTTCGCGCGTGTCTGAACTTGAACAGCGTTTCGGAGGGCGTGGCGCCGTCGCGTCCATCCGCGCGGGAGAACGTGGCCAACCGACGCCCCGCACCGCCGACAGCCGCGGCGCCTCCCTGCGCGAAGTCCGGGTTGGGCAAGCCTCCGGCCCGAGCAGCGTCTCGGCGCGCGAAGATGGGCGGCTCCGAGTGGACCGCGCCATCGACCGGCCTGGAACGACTGAGCCAGACCGGGACCGGACCATCCGCGCCAGTGGCGGAGGCAGCCTGGCCGACCGCGCGGCGTCCGCGCCATTGGCGAGCCGCATGAGCGAAGGCGCTGGCGGAACGAGCGGCCTGGACCGCTTGCGCGCCACGGACGCCGGAAGCCGCGAAGCCCCCGGCGGCGCAAGGGACATTCGCGCGAACGCGGCTACCCGCGCCGCCGAGCCCGGCGCATCCTCCGAACGGGTCACGCGCCTGCCCATTTCGAGCGGCGGCGACGCGCCCAGCCGGGCGGGAATTCGAAGCGACACGCCGTCCGCCTCGGACCTGACAGCGCGGGAGCGCACGGCTACGCCCGACACCCCGTTGAGCGCACGGGAACGCACCGCAGCGCCCGATACACCGCTGAACGCGCGCGAGCGCACCGCTACGCCAGGCGCCGGGACCACGATACGAGACCGCGCGGCGGACGCTGCAAGCGACGTAACCCGCACGCCTACGCGGGAGAGCGCTCCGTCAAGCGCTGGAGCCGGCGCCCGCGAACGGACCGCCACGCCCCTTCCGGAACGGCCCACCGTGGATCGCGGCGCTTCCGGAAGCGCGGGAACGCCCGACCGTGGCGTAACAAGCATCCGTGACCGGATGGAACAACGGAGCACGCCTGTGCGCGAGGAACCTCCAAGCCGCACGGTGACCCGTTCAGAGCCAGGCGGCGCGGCCAGCGATCGCTCGGTGCGAACCCCGGCGGCGCAGCCCGACCGGCAAACCCCGACGGCCAATCGGGACAGCGCTGGGACAACTAGGACCGCGCCCCAGGTGCACCGCATCGGCGGGCAACAGGACGCGCGCACACGGACCCAGACGACGCAACCCAGCGACGCCCGGACGCGGACTCAGTCTCAAGACTCGAGCATCCGAAGCACGGCGCCGCGGGTGACGCAGCCGAACGCGCCACGCACGCCTGAGCGGCCCACGACCTTGCAACGCTCGGCCCCCAGCGCGCCCCAACGGCCGTCAACGCTCCAACGTTCGGCCCCCAGCGCGCCCCAACGGCCGTCAACGCTCCAGCGTTCGGCCCCCAGCGCGCCCCAACGGCCATCGACACTTCAGCGCTCGGCCCCCACGGCCCCGAGCCGGAGCCCGGCCGCGAGCAACCGCTCCACCGCGCCGGCGCCATCGCGCATCTCGACACCCTCGACCGGCAGCGGAAGTTCGCGGCTTAGCGCGCCATCGCGCATCTCGCAGCCCTCCGCCACCCAGCGGAGTGCGGGGAGCGCGCCCAGCCGGAGCGCGAGCCCCAGGTCCCGTTAGCCCTAGCAGTAGAGTAGAGGAGCAGTAGCATGAACGGCATGACCTTCATCGCCCGGACCGCCCGTCTCGCTGGAGCGCTCGCCTTCGCGGCTGTCGCGGTCACCGGATGCCCAGAGCCTCCGTTCAACGGGGGCACAACAGCCTACGACCGGGGCTTCGACGACGGGTTTGCCCGCGACGGCTGGTACTGGGATGGATACTGGGACGGTTTCGACACCATCGACCACGCCCCCATCTACTACCAGGGGGGCGAGATCCCCTACATCGACGACAACACCTACGACGCCGGGTTCTACGACGGCGTTTGGTGGGCGTACAACGACGGCTACTTCGTCGACTACCACTACGCCTTCCTTATCGGCTTCAGCGAGGGTTATGACCTCTTCTACCGGTCAAACTACCTGAACCTTCTGGCCGGTGATCAGCACACCGAGTTCTTCCACGGCGGCTGGATCGATGGGTACCATGACGGCTTCTCCGAGGGCCGCATTTTCGGCGCGAATGACTTCGAGCAAGGCATCGCCTTCGACTGGTTGGACGCCCTCCTCGACTACGAAGACGGGGTGGACCTGTACTTCGAAGAGGTGGACCTCGGCACTGGAGAACTCGGGCCTGTGTTCCTCTATGAATACGGAACCGACCCCCACACCTTCAAGAACGCCGCCACCGAGGGCGAACGCGAGCGGGCCGGGCGCGCGCCCTTGGGCATCCGCGAGGAACGCGCCAGCCTTGAAAAGCTGCGGCTCAAGGCCGCGGAGATGTTCCGCCAACTGACGGAAGAAGCCAAGAGCGAACTCCGGGTCCAGCCCGAGCAAGGCCTGCGCGCCCGGGATCGCTCCATCGAACGCCTCAACGACACCTGGCTCGACCGCGTCAACAGGTACTTGGGCCTCCACGCCAAGGACGGAGACGGACGGGAGAAAAGCGCGTCGCCCCGTTTGGAAAGTCCGCGTCTGATCACAACGCCCTAGGCCCAGGAA
>SLHB01000400.1 GCA_007136375.1 Candidatus Hydrogenedentota bacterium | reverse complement strand
TTGTGTTTGCTTCCCGCTTGGCACAGCGTCGAGCCCTCAGTGTAGTCGTGGCCGCCGTACTTGCAGTCCTCAAGGACTTGGCTTCCCGCCGTGAGCCCGAATTCGGCCGTGGGCGCGTCAAACCCTCCGCGCGCCGCCATGGCGCACCGTTGCGGAGCGACGCCCCGCTGGTAGCGCACGGGCAAGACTGCATCCCCTGCGCGGCGGACGCCACTAAACTGACTGGGGAGTTTCATGGCTTGTGACCTCCTCTGGCGGAACACCGGCCGCCCGCGGCCCTACCTCACGGACCACGACCGCACGCCGCCGACCGTTACGGGGCAGATGTCGCTCACATCGACGGTGTAGCGGTAGGCTTGCCGGCTCCTGAGCACGTTTTCGGGGTCGAAGAACAGCAGCTTCACGTCCCAACAGTCCGATCCCTGACGGCAGACCGGGCTGGGCTCCACCTCGATGGTGTCCAGCTCCATCTTGGCCTTCAAGGCGGCTTCGAAGATGCGGCCCACGTTGAAGGCGTTCGTCGCCGCGTAGTTGATGGCCCGCTCCTGGGAGGTGACGCCGAGATTGCGCAGCTCGTGATAGATCCGTTCCAGGAAGTTCGTGACGCCGTTCCGCGGCGTGGCGCTTCCTCGCTTTCGTTCGCCCTTGCCGGATTCGCCGGACTCCGCGCCCTTGACCGCGTCCGCCAGCGCCGCCGTGGTCCAGTTGTACATGCACCGGAGATCGGGCCGCACGACAGGCACGACTTCGCCCGTCATCAGTTGGGTCTTGCCCAGCGCCACGCCGGGCAGCGAAATCCGCTCGACGCCTTCGGTCAGTTGCTCCTTCAGGAACTCGCGAAGGCGCTGATACGCCTCGGCCGCGAAAACGCCCTGGGGCATGATGGCGTAGACGGGCGTGGCGTCCAGGTTCAGGGTCCAAATGACGGCTTCCGCGTCCCAGGGATTCGCCTCCAGATAGGCGAGCAACTGGCCGGGGTCGTGGGGATTCCCTTCCATATGCTGGGCGAGGGAGTCGCGGCGTGCCTCGGAGACAAAGCTGAACCCGAGGTGCCCCAGCGCGTACACGAGGTGCGCCTGTCCAGCCCCTTTGCACGAGCAGGATTCCCCCGCGCCCCCGCAGCCGCACCCGGACTCCTTGGCGTGGCTGGGAAGCACCGTTCCCCCTTCTGGCGCGGACTCCGCCGGGCTGTCGGCGAGGGCCGCGCCGGCTGAAACGGCGGGCGCCGCTTCCACGGCCCGCGGCGCCAGGCCGGCGGACGCTGCGGCCCGCACAGCGTTGGCTTCCCCTTCTCCAGGCGAAGCGAGCGCCGCCGCTTGGACCTCAGCGGCTTCTTGGCTTTCAGTGGACTCATCCATGGCAGTTCCCCTTTGCATGACGCGCCAAACAGCTCCTTTGACATTGAGACGGCCAGCTAGGACGCGGCGGCAGTCTTTGGACGGTAAGGAATCGCACCCGACGGCGGCGCCTACGAGGGCTTCCTTGACCGCCCGCGGATCCGGCCGCTGGCCCAGCTTCCGTTGCAGGCTCAGCAGCAGCCCAGCGACCCCGGACACGATGGCCGCCGCATAGCTGGTTCCGCTATCGGCGGCCGCGCCGCCGCCGGGCCGGGCGCCGCGGATATCCGCGCCCGGGGCCAAGATGCCCCGCGTCCGGTAGCGCCCGCCCCAGTTGCTGAACGCCAGGGGTTCGCCCCGCGCGTCCATGGCCCCCACCGGAAGCACCCACGGCAGGGCGCCTGGCACGTGAAGGCAGTCGCAGCCTTCGTTGCCCGCGGCGGCCACGACGAGGACGCCCCGTGCCGCGCAAGTCCGGATCGCGCTGGCGAGAATGGGATGGGCCTCGCCAGACGGAGAGGGCTCGCCGCCGCTGATGTTCACGACGTGCGCGCCATGCTCAATGGCCAGCAAGATCGCCCGGGCCAGCTCGATTTGGGAGCACGGCAATAGCGCGCCGTTCGGGCCATCGGCGAAGATCGGCGCGATGAGGCCGCGGCATCGGGGCGTGACGCCCGCGACGGGACCGCCGCGCTGCCCGAAGATGATGCTGGCGGCGTGGGTCCCATGAGCGGCGGCGGGGCCATCGCCAGCTCCGCCGGACGCCACCGTCTCCACATGGCGCAAGTCCGCGCCCGCGAAGCTCGGGTGGGAGCGGTCCACCGGGCCATCCAAGACGGCGATGGACACCCCGGGGTCGCCAAGGGTTTCGCGCCAGAGATCCTGGATGCCCTGGGGCTCGACGGAATTCGCCGCCATGTTCGCCGTAGTCATGGGGATTTCGCCCGGTTTTGGAGAGAGCGGCCGCGATACCGGCCGCCCATGCGGGACAACCCAGAGGGAGTCCGGCCCACGTTGATCGGAGGCTGGGCATGATTTCTCAGGGCAGCGAGGCGTGGCAGTAGCGCGCGTCGGGAAAGACGCTGACCCCGAAGCGTCACGGGCAGGGCTCGGGCTCCGGTCCGGCCTAAAGCCGGGTCCGCCTGGGTTGGCGGACGAGCGTACGCAACGCCGCTAGCGCGCATGGCAGGTTCTCCACGGTAACGCGGGTATTACCTGGAGTTGCTCGGCCCGCGTGCGCGGACCGGTCGAAGCCCATGTTCGTCCCTCGGTTAAGGGACAAGATAGCAAAGATCCGCCGCCTTGTCAAGATAAAATAAAGAAAAGTGTTTGGCCTTTGATGGTGTCCCTGTCGGCTCAGTAGAAACGTCCTATTAAGGGAGCGGCCCGAAGGGCCGGGGGATGTAGGCGGCTCAACCGCGTTCGCATCCGGTGATTGAGGAGCGCGGTTGGCGCTTGATGACGGGCGTGACATGGGGCACAATAAGACGCAGGCCGGCAGTCAAAAGGATACCGAATGCCTATGACCCATGTGACGGTTCTAGTGTGGGGCGGCAATGCGCAGCAATGGAAGGCCTTGGCGGCGGCGCTGTCGCCCCTGGGCGGCGAGCTGAAGGAGGGAAAGCCAGCGGAAGAGGGCGTGGACCCAACGGAAGATCCGGACCCGCCCGTGCTCGCGGTCGTCGCCGTGGCGGCGCCCGGAGACGGCGAACTGCGGCAACGTTGCCAGGAGGCGGCGGAGACGGGCGCCCCCGTCATCGCCTACGGGCCGCCGGGCCTTCCGGCGCCCGAGGTGCAAGCCGCCATCGAAGGCGGCGCCCGGGGCTATTTGGCCGAGCCCGTGTGCGCCGCGGAATTGGCCCCGTGGCTCGCGGACACGGCCACCCGGGAGGTTCCCACCGAGGTCCTCGAACGGTTCGCCAAGCTCAACCACGCCGTCAACAACCCGCTCCAAGGACTCTACGGCGCGGCGGACCTATTGGGTATGGAATTGCCCCCGGATTCGCGAAGCCGCGTCCGGCTCAAGACCATCTTGCGCCAAGCCAAGGAAGTGGGGCGTTTGGTCAGCGAGGCGAGCAAGGAGGCCAAGGCCTGCCTCAAGCGGACCGCGCCGAAGCACGAGGAGTAAGGCGGAACACGGGGCCCAAGCGCCGGGGAAGCGCGGTCCCGGTGTATCACGATTCAAACCAGGGGAACGATTCCCGGCGGCGCGCCGGACTCCACGGGAGGGGAAGTCCGCGCCCGCCGGCTCCGGAACGCCGCACACACCCCCTTCCCAGCGGAAAGGAGCATATACAAGCGCTATGAAAACACACCGCATTGGCGTGATCATGAACGGCGTCACCGGACGCATGGGGACCAACCAGCATCTCATCCGCTCCATCCTCGCCATCCGCGAGCAGGGCGGCGTGCCTGTCCGCGACGGCGAGGTCATCCTGCCGGAGCCTCTTCTCGCGGGACGCAACGAGGCGAAGCTGCAACGGCTGGCGGAAACGCACGGCGGCCTGAAATACACCACGGACGTGGACGGCGCTCTCAAGGATCCAGACTATTCTGTCTACTTCGACGCGCAAACCACCCTGCTGCGCTATGAGACCGTGAAGAAGGCCATTGCGGCGGGCAAACACATCTACTGCGAAAAGCCCGTGGCGACCACCTCCGCCGAGGCGATGGAGCTGCA
>SLHB01000499.1 GCA_007136375.1 Candidatus Hydrogenedentota bacterium | reverse complement strand
GGCTCCACGCTCCGCGTGTACAAGGCGGAGGACGAATGGCCGTCGATCCTGGCGCCGTCCATCCGCAACATCCGCATTGATCCCATCGCGGGCGAACTCTACCTGTACGGCCTCTTCGGCGCCGAACCCGAGTCCCTCAACGACCAGGAGACCCACGTCATGGTCGACTGGGAGCCGCTCACCATCATCGAGTGGGACGCGTGGAAGATCACCTGCGAACTGCCCAATTCCGGCCCCGGCTCGAAAGGGCCCGTTTGGCTCACCGTCAACGGCGTCTTCAGCAACATCGTCAACCTCACGGAATACACCGGCACAGCGGTGATGCAGGACGGCAGCGCGGACTTCCGCTTCCGCATGCCCGTCCAGCCCTTCCACGCCAAGCCGGACTGGGCCCCATCGGTTTTCTTGAACCTAATGGACATCGGGCCCGCGCTCACGCAGTCGCCCGAAGTGGTCCGTCTGCTCGCCCGCTACGGGGAACTGGATAGCGTGCTCCACGTGCCAATACCCTCCCCAACGAAGGCTATCGACTTCGAGCATCCCAAACCGATCGTGGGCTACTTCGAGGAGGACTCAACCATCACGGTCCACGGCGTAGGCTTGCCCCCGCAAATGGACCGGTTGCCCGATCCCGATGAAGCGTTTCTGTCCGCCTTTCTCGACGCGATCGTGGAGCCGCCCGTCGCCCTCGGCGGAGCCTGGGCGTATCCCATTGACGACGAACATAACCTCGGCATGCAAATGGGCATGGGCGGCGCCATCGAAACGAGCAACGACGTGGAGAGCGCGGGCGGGAGCGTCCCTCCGTGGGACGCCATGATGAACATGAACAACTACACCGTGCCCGGCGGAACCTGGCATTCCAACGGCGAGTGGGTCCTTACCTGGTCTACGCTCACGCCCGAGTTCCCGCCGGATTTCTGAGTGGCGGCGTCACGGTCCGGCGCGATGCCCTAACGGCCACAATCCGCAAGCCGAATGTCTAAGTCTCGCTCGGAGGAGCCTCTACCTCGTCCAACAGATCTGGCCTGGTGGGAAAGGTGGGAGTAAGAGCGATAGCCGTGTCATTCACCGCGTAGATCCTACCCGATTCCCAATCCGGAAGGAAATACACAAGTTGTTCGCGATCAGGAACAACGTATTCCAGCTGTTCTGGTTCTGAAAAGTCGTCCGGGGAAGGCACATACACACCGTCTATCAGCACCACGAGGTATCCATCTGCAATGCTTTGGACGTCCGCCGTAAACGTGTTTCCAACAAACAGATCACTCAGGGCCACTTGACGTATCACTATCCCGACAGGTTCGAACTCTTGGCGTCACTCAGCGAGCCAGCTCGATGCCCACAGGTAAGCGCCCAAGACAAGGGCGCCTAAGACAACTCCTATGGAAATGACGCCATAGCTGCTTCTAAGAAGTATAGGCATGAGTCTTGATGATTTCCTTGCTCAGGTAACTTTACCGCTCCTTTTCAACGTGCTCCACGATCTTCCTCCGCCAGTGGCGATCCACCATGATACACGGTCCAAACAGTATCCCCAACGCTGTAACACCAAGCAGAACCGTCACTGCCAGGGGAGCGGACATCTCTTCTAGCAAAAGACGTGCACCATAAAGTATCGCCGCAATGCTCACCAAAGACGCCACGAACACTATGCCTACTGACTGTTCGCGCGTAGCTAGCAGTTTCCATCTCGCTCTCGTTCTATCCGGGATGACGCTAATGAGGTCGCTTCGTATATTATCTATAAACCAATCCGGAACAAACACAACCCCGCCGTTGGTCAGTAGAATCCGTCTCGCATACTCCCAGCGACTGCCTTTCCTGGGATCGGAATTGATAAACTCCTCATCCTCATGTGATATGACATCGTACACTTCGTTCCAACGTATATAGCGCCTGCTCTTACGCCGGTATACCTTTTCAATGCCATCCTGGTCAATAGAGAACCGTTCTGAATCAAAGACGTTCCTTACTCTCCTCGCCAATGCCAAAGACGACCAATCGGTACCTAAAGACAGCAAAAGCGCGGCAGGAGGCGTTACGAGAGCGGCAATGGCTCCAGACATCAATACGCTCATGGTCGTCCGGGAGTAAAATGCAAGTACTATGCCGATATACAACACGATTATGAGGCCAAGCGTGTAAACCCAATAACGATGAAATTTCCACACAATAGCCATACGCATCATGTATGCTTTGATTTGAGTCATGGGTTCTCCGGCTAAGGGTTGACTCTTGCCCTAACTCCGGTAGCGGTTACGAAAGACAGTTACGAAGATCAAATTCGGCGAGTATCAGGTCTCCCGTTATTGTTCAAGTCTGCCCCTGTGTTCCGACCGGACCCGTAGCAGGACAAGCTGCTCCCGCGTCGTAGTAAAGCGTTCCGCCGATCCTCCGACTTGCAGCGGGCCAGGCAAGTGACAACCACGCCGGCTTGAAGGAGCGGACGGGGCCCGCGCTGCACAGGCCCCATCCGAAACGTTCTTACGCGTTGAGCGACCAGTCCCCCCGCGGTTCGAACTTCAAGTACTCGGCGGCCTCATCGTCACCGATGATTTGCTCCCGCGCGGGATCCCACTCGATCTTGCGGCCCGTGAACATGGAGGCGTACGCAAGCCAACCGGGCGTGCATGCGCGATGGGACACGCCGGGAGGGCAGATGGTGGGCTGACGGCTCTTCACGCAGTCGATGAAGTTCCGCCGGTGATTGTTGGAGCGGTAGACTTGGATGGGGCCGGCGTCAAAATCGCCCGACGTCCACTCGTCTTCCGAGGCTTCAAAGCGTCCCCGGTCCACGTGGACCCATCCATCCGAGCCTTCGAACCGCGCCCCCATGGGATTGCCGTCGGAAATGTTCACCGTCACGCCGTTGGGATAGAGGCAATCGACGTTATAGTGGATGGCGGCGTTATACGCGCTGTCCTCGGGCGGGAATTCGCCCGTGGCCTCAACCTCTATCGGCCCGGAATCGTCCATGTCCATGCCCCAATGGGCGATGTCATGGTGATGGTTGATCCAGTCCATCAATTGCCCGCCGCCGAAATTGAGATGCCACCGCCAATCCCAATGGAAGCGTTGGGGATCGAAGGGGATCATCTCGGCGGGACCACAGTAGAAATCGTAATCGACGTGATCCGGCGGATCTTCCGAACGATGCGTGGGGCCCGCCGAGCCGGTGGGCAAGCCCACCACGACGTGCTCCAGCCCTCCAATGACGCCGTTGCGCACAAGCTCCACGCCGCGCCGGAAATTGCTTTCTGACCGTTGCTGCGAACCGGTTTGCCAGACGGCGCCGTGTTCCCTCACGGCCTGGACCAGCGCCATGCCTTCTTCATGAGTGTGCGTCAAGGGCTTCTCGCAATAAACATCCTTGCCCGCGCGCACGGCGGCCAGGCCGGTTAGCGCGTGCCAATGGTCGGGCGTCGCGATGAGTATGGCGTCGATGTCATCGCGGGCGATGAGATCGCGGAAGTCCTTATACGTGGCGCAGTCTTCGTTCTCGTAATGGCTGTTTACGTGATTGCGCCCGTTCTCCAGGTGATGCTCGTCGACGTCACATACCGCGACGATTCTGACTTCATCGATAGCGAGGAATCCCCCAATGTTGGAGTGGCCCATGCTGCCCGTGCCGATGCAGCCCATGGTGATCCGGTCCGACGGGGCCGGGTTCCCCTCCTGTCCCAGGACCCGCGCCGGCACAATGAGCGGCCCCGCCAGAGCCGCCCCTGCAGCCGCCTTCAAGATCTGACGCCGTGTAAACTGGTGCTTTGACATTCCCACACTCTCCTTATGATGTAGCGCTGATCGCTCGCTGCGCTCGAGTCCCCCACGCCCGCTATCGGGCGACTGTTGGGTCTACATTCTAGCAAGCTTGCGGTACGAACTCACGGTGAAATCACCGGGACCAAGGCCTCAGGAGATGGGAAAGCTGCCCCCGTCTTCCGGACGGTTGGTTACCAGCGGCCGGGTCAGTGAGATGAGCTGGCCGCGAGATCCACGCAGGCCAAGGAAGGAGTC
>SLHB01000230.1 GCA_007136375.1 Candidatus Hydrogenedentota bacterium | reverse complement strand
CGCCCGGGATCGCGGCGTTCGGAACTAACGCGCTGCTTGCCGTCACGGGTTCCCCGGGCGGCGCTGAGGAAGGAGTTCCGACGATGGCCAAGAATGTCCGTGCTTCCGCCCCATCCAAGGAAGAAGCCCCAAAACCATTCGATCCCGAAGCGCGCCGGAGCGCGCTCACACGCAAGCCCTCGCGGCCTTGGCGCGCCCCCCGGGGCCCAAAGGAAGCCATCGCCTACACGCTGGTGATGGAGCACAACCCCGCATTCAACGGCGCCATGCACCGGCTCTTGGGCCAGACCCCGGCTGTCGATCTCCGGCACACGGGCCCGATGGAGGTCGCGGTCCGCCAATCGGGAGAACTCCGGCGCCTGGAAAGCGTGGGCGCGGGGGTGTTCGGACAAGAGTTCACGTACATCTCGGATCCGGACCAGGGACTGCTGTTCCTCTCCCCAACAGAGAAACGCTACCTGCACCTCCGGCCCGACCAGCAATTGGGCTTCACTCTCGACGACGTCACGGTACAAACAACCGTCGAGCGCTGCCCGGCCGAGACGGGCGGCAAGCCCGTCGAGACCCGCGCCGTGCTGGAGTTTTCGGCCCCGGTCCGGGCGCGCTTTGTCCTTTGGCTGGAGCCCCGGGAGGATCTCCGCGAACACGGACCCGCCGTTTTCAAAACCCTCTTTGGATGCGCCACGGAACTGCGGGAGCGCGGCTTGGATTGCCAGGCGTTGCTCCGGGAGGGCGCGCCGGTCCGGGGTGAGTTTCACCTTGAGCGCGGCCGGGGCGAATACCACAAGGCGTCCTGGTTCGAGGTGCGGGACCTCCGTTTGGAGCCCTACGATCCCGACGCGTTTGGCGTTCCCAAGGACTACAAGGATCTGCGGAGCGCGCCAAAGCAGAATCGGGAAAAGGGCCACTGCTACGGTAAACCGCGCCGGCGCTCCACGCTGCGAGCCACGCCAACACGGCCGGCGGAACAGCCATGGCCCCTAGCCCAAGCCGGTACGGCGCAAGCAGCGCTTACGCACGTCTCCGCCACCACGGGCGCGGTCTTCGAGCGAGAGGGAAACCTGGATTTTCCCCGATGTTTTCCCTCCACTTACGGCTCTCAAATCGCCAACCTCGTGGATCAGCGGCTTCTTGACGACGTGCGCTACATCGTGAACGGCGTGTCGCGCCGCCTTACGGGCTTCGGCGGGTCGGGCGGCAACATCACCATCGACTGGCTTAATCAGTTCGAGGCCCATGCGAATGGCTTGGCCGGGGAGGCCGGAAGCGGCTTGTTCTTCCTGCTCCGGGATCCCGATGGCGACGGTCAAGGGCTTCTCGACAAGCTCAGCGAGGCCAGCGTGCGGCGTCTTCTCGTCGAAGGCGGCCTCGGCGGGTTGACCCTCCCAGTAACGCTTGCCGCCGCTGCCGCGGCGGTAATTGCGAACACCGCCATCGCGCCTGAAGATCGTTACGACAGCCTGACCCCGGATCAACGGCGGGCGCTGCGGGAGGCGTATCTGGCCCAGCGTATCGCGGAGTTGCAACTCACATACCCCAACTCCACACCGACCACTACGATCTTCCACGACCTGATGAACGTCAGGCTTTCGGACATCGACTTCGGCGTGAGTATTGACAACACGTCGATCCTGTCGACGCTGGAGTTTACCAACAGCCACGTACACATGGTCTGCGCGCTACCGGGTGTGACTGGGCGGGCGTGGATGGCCCGGTGGCCCACCGCCAAGCTGTGGGCGATTGGCGGCCTGAGCGCGTTGGCCTGCCTCCTCTTCCCCCCGGCCTGCGCGCTCGCGGCGGCGGCGGCGACTGTTATCGTGTTTCTCGCCCTGGATTTCGCCTATGTCCGGGTTGATCTGTCGGACATCGTCATCGACGCGGAGATCACTCTTACGCCCAACGCCAACAACGTGCTCCAGCCGGCGGTCTCGTTGACGTTGGACGCCGACGTCAGCGTGTTCTACGGCAGCGTGGTGCCCACGGGCGTCCACCAGATCCTGAGCCTCATCTACACGATCATCGGCTCCCACACGGACGTGGTGCTCAATCAGATCGAATCACAGCTTGAGAGCAAGTTGAACACGCTGCTCCGAGACGACTTGGCCATTACATATCCGCCCAAGTTTGCCCCCTCCCCCTTGGCGGCGTTCAGCAATATCGCGGAGTTCGCCGCGACGGATCGGCTTTTCGTTCAGACCGGCCTCAACGCGGGCCTATTTGGCGTCACGAATCCGTTCATCACCCAAGTGGACAACGAGATCAAGGAGCACATCCTCACGCTGCGGGACGAATTCAAGGCGAGGTTCACCGATCCTGTTGACGCCTTTCAGGACGCGGGAAACCTTCTCGGGTGGATCGGCGTCAATTTTGACGAGGTGGCGCGCTACTACTTGGGCAGCGTTCTGTCCCAGAACTTCATCAACCACTACATCCATGCGCTTTGGCGTAATCACGCCTTCACCCACGCGCTTCCCGAGGCTGAGACCGAAGATGTGCTCGGGCTATTAGAGACGGCGTTTCCGGAGTTGCAAGGGCACGGGGATGGCCTGCGCCGGGAGGCGCACATTTGGCCGGCCGTCTCGCCGCGTACGGTGTTCACGCCCAAGCTCGCGGCGGAAGGCGGTCCCTACGCTACAACCTTCTTCGATGATCTTCGCCTGTGCGTGGGGTTTCTGCATGCGCGGGACGAAATCCGGCGCATGGAGTTCCTCTTCGCCGCTCAGGCCTACACTCAAATCGGCTTCGGCGGCGTCAACGCGGAAACGGGACGCCTGGATCTCGTCAAGACCACCGATCGCGCCTTCGATCTTTACTTTGACTTGGATCGGATCGGCGCAACGCTTATCCATCCGGAGATTCAGGCCTTCCGGAAGCCCGACATGGCGATCAGCGCCACGGTGGATTACTCGGGCCTGGACGAGGCGGCCGTCCAAGAAGCCTTCGCCCTGGCGCTCGCCAGCGCCTTGGCGAGCCGAACCGACGCCGTCATACCCGCGCAGAGCGGCGCGGCGAACGTGCACCGGTACAATGTGGGCGCGAACGCTTTTCAGATCGTCGCACAGATGGTCCCGTTCAAACAGAACCTGTACGTTAGCATGGGCGCGAGCGGCTTGGCCACGGCGGTGTACGAGGGCGCCCTTGACATCGATCAGCTAGACCAGACGACGGCGCTGCTTATCCGAGCGTTTATCCCGGTGTAAGGCGGCCGAGGTCCGCATTCGCGCGAACCGAACCAAATTTCGAGGCTATTCGAACAGACTCCGGTTCTCGCGTACCCAACGGACGAGGCGTTCGATGCCGGCCCGAACGGTGACCTCTGGCCGCCAGCCTAAGTCCCGCTCGATCTGGCGGATATCGCTGACATACACGGGTTGATCGCCGGGCCGCCAAGGGCCGAACCGGACATCCAGGGAGCAGCCAACAAGCTCCTCCAGGATAGGCCCGAACTCCGCCCAGACGGACATGGTGTGCTCCGGTCCGCCGCCGACATTGTATACGCCGCCAGCGACTTTGTCCTTGCTGTCCGCGGCTAACATAAACGCCTGCGTTAAGTCGTCTACGTGAAGGACATCGCGAACTTGCTTGCCGTTTCCGTAGATAGTGACGGACCGTCCTAGGACCGCCGCGATGGCGAACCATGCAAGCCAACCTTGGTCTTCCACGCCGAATTGGCGCGGTCCGTAGATGCAGGATTGGCGAAGAACGACCGTGGGAAGGCCGTAGATCCGTGAGTAATCATGGAAGTACTGGTCGGCAGCCCCTTTAGAGCAACCGTAGGGGGAATGGAAGTCGAGAGGCGTATCCTCGGAAACGCCGTGGGGAAGGTCGCGATAGGCGTAGCGTGTACTGTGCTCCAGGACAGCGGCTTTGTCCATGCCGCCGTACACTTTGTTCGTGGAGGCGTTGATGAGCAGGGGCTTGGCGCCCGACTGGCGCACCGCTTCCAACACATTCACGGCGCCGCCCGCATTGATCTCAAAATCTTCCCGAGGATTGGCCACGGAAGTCGTTACAGCGACCTGGCCAGCCAAGTGGATCACAACATCGTCATCGCCGAGGGGGCCGAGGATACGCTCCATCGCCGCCGCGTCGCGCACATCGGCCTCTTCAAAAAGCAGGCCGCCATGTTCCTGGAGCCAAGTGAGGTTCGCGCGGGCGCCCTTGCGGCTTAGATTGTCCACGACAACGAGGCGATGGCCTGCTTCTAGAACCCGGCGGCCGGTGTTGCAGCCGATGAAGCCGGCTCCGCCCGTAATGACGTACGTTGGCATCCGCTATGCGTTCCTCTCCCGCGTTCGCCTACAATTGAAGTTCTTCGGCCCACTGGTCAGATGAAGCCGCCCCCCCGCCCCGTTGCATCCCGTCAAAATAATTCGCCCTGCCCCTTGCTCGGCCACGGCTGGCCCGGCGCTTCGGACAACTCCCAGTGTTTCTTGATGGTTGCTACTGTCGCTTCTGGAGGCCCTTCGGGCAGTAGGACAACGGGGGCGCTGTACAGGGGCATGCTTGCGGCATGCGGCGGCGCCGGAGGATACACCAAAACGGGCCGGCCGTGCTCCAGCGCCGTCATGCCCGTCCGGATGCTCCCCATGGGCCGGTTGGGCCCGATGACACATACAAGCCGCGCCAGGGCGGCGATCGTATCGTTGCGGACAACGGCGGCATGCTTGCGCCACACCTCCCCCGGCAGTGATTCGCTGACCGCCAGCGCGCGGCCAGCGTCGAGCGCCTCACGCAGGAAGTGTGGGACCGGTCCGCCCAGCCCCTCGGGCAGTATGGCGATGGTCGCGCCACCGGCCCTAGTCGCGGCGCGGTGGGCGGCTTGGTCGACGCCCGCCGCGCCTCCGCTGAGCACGACCGCGCCGCTTTCCACCAGGGCGCGCGCAGCGGCGCCCGCCATGTTCCGCGTGCACTCGTCGGGGCGGACGCCGCCCACAACGGCGCCCATCGGTTCCTGCAGGAGATGTAACGCGCCGACGCCAAAGAGGCACTCCGGGGCGTTCCACCCGAGGGCCGCCCGCAACCGCTCGGGGTAGTTTGGGTGATCCACGGGCAGGCACGTGATGCCCGCCTCGGCCAACACCTCCGCGTAAGCCGCGCCCGCGGCGAGCGCTTCACCGCCGTGCTCTGCCAATGTGGCCCCGTAGTGGGCGGACTGTTCTCGCGCAAAGTTGCCCCAAGCTTTGGGCCCCCGTTCGATAACTTCGCCAAGGGGCGCGCGAAGTTCACGCGCCCACCGAAGCACTTCATGGACGCCTTTTCGGCCGATGCCCGGCACGCATCGCAAGGCCAATATCTCAGCGACCGAACTTGCCGCGGCCGCGGCCGTCCCGTTCACGGGTTCTTCGGAATACTCATGGTTTGGCATGAGGTCGAACAGGCTCCTAGCTGCTTCTCTGAAAGGGGCGGCGCCCGTAGCGCGCCAGTCATGGGTAACATGATACCATGCAACCTTCCTCGTATCATCCAACCCAAAGAGGCGCCGTGACAAGCTTTCATAACACGTTCCTATGGGGCGCCGCGATTTCCGCGCACGCAGTGGAGGGCGGCCATTTCAACAGCGATTGGTGGCATTGGGAGCAACGGCCGGGCCGCGTCGCCGGCGATGCAACATCCCGGACCGGGGCGGATCATGTGAACCGGTGGGCGGAAGATGTCGCCCTGGCCAAGAAACTGAGCCTCAACGCCCTGGTTGTTTCCCTGGAGTGGAGCCAAGTCGAGCCTGAACCCGGCCAAATCGCGACCGAATGGCTTGACCATTACGGGAAGGTCGTCAGGCGCGCGTTCGAAAACGGGCTAGCGCCTATCGTTCTCTTACAGGATCGCACCCTCCCCCAGTGGCTCGCCGAGGAAGGCGGGTGGGCAGCGCAACACGCCGTCCGCCACTTCGCCGCGTACGCTCAGGCCGTCGTGGAGGCGCTACAGCCCTGGTGCCGTCACTGGATTCCCCTTGGCAACCCCATGGCCAGCCTCATACATGGCCCTCTGGAAGGCCTCTGGCCGCCAGGGCGCCAGAAGCTCAACGGGGTCACTCAGCGTTTGCGAACCCTTGTCAGGATTCAACGCGGCTTCGCGGCGGCGGTGAAACAGCTTCAACCAGACGCGCAAACAGGGCTGTCCGCGGAAGGCCGGACGTTTTCGCCAGCGGAACCCGGCCGCTCCTGGGACCATCACGCCGCCCGGCGGCTGAGCTGGTGGTGGAACCGGCTGTGGCCGGAAGCGGTGTTGCTTGGACGCGGGCTTCTGGCCGTAAAGCCGGCTGCCACAAGCCCATGCGACTTCCTAACGCTACACTACGCCGGCCATTGGTTGGCACGGTTTCAACCGTTCCATGGCCGTTTGCAGTGGGCCGAAGTGTTGAGTGACCCGGGCATGCCCACGCCCGGGCGGCCTCCCATCGGTCAGCCCAACGCCGCAAGCCTCCGGGCCGCCCTCGGCCGCGCCGCAACGTGGGACCGCCCGATTCTACTAATGATGCAAGGGGACCCCCGGGGCGACGACGCACGCTGTCATCAATTGCTGGATGCAACCGCCACACTCGCCGCCGACAGCCAGGACCCCAAGTGGAAACCCGAGCAAACACCCGATATTCTTGGGTTGATTCACGACCCCCTACTCGACGGCTTCGAGTGGATCCATGGCCATGCGATCCGGCGCGGCCTCGTTCATGTGGAGCGGGACAGCTTTGCGCGCACGCCAGGCAACAGCGCCTTCCTGCTCAAGGCCTTGGCGGAGAGCAACGGCGCTTGGGACGGCGCGCGCGCGCGCTTTTGTCCGGCCTGGGCGCCGCCCTGGCATGGCGGCCCAGGGGACATTGCGGAGGAAACACTAACAGCATGAGTTGGTTTTTAGCGTTCGACGGCGGCGGGACCACGACGCAAGCGGGTCTTTACGCGAAGGACGGGACCCTTGCCGCGGAAATCGAGGGCGGCCCCTCCAACCCCACGGCCTACGGCGCGCAGGCGTGCGCCGCGGCGCTCAACACATTGGCCAACACCCTCCTTCGTCAGTGTCCTGGACCGCTGCGCGGCGTAGCGGCGGGCCTCTCTGGAATCAATCAAACGGGAGGCCGTCAAGCCATGGCGGAAGGCCTTTCGGCCCGCTTTGGCGGCGCGCCAGTTCGTGTAACCGACGACATCCGGCCGCTCTTGGCCGCCAACGCCGGTGCGAACGCAGCCCTCATGGTCATCGCGGGCACGGGGTCTAGCGTCCTGAGCCAAAACGGCGCCGGGACAAGCCTGTTAACCGGGGGCTGGGGGGCGCTTCTCGGCGATTCCGGCGGCGCGTACGCCTTGGCCGAGCGCGCCTTGCGCGCCGCCGCGCGGGCGATTGACGGCCACGGGCCAGCCACGGATCTCGCGCAGCGGCTCCCCGCCGCGGCGGGCGCCGCGGACATGACGGCCCTAGCCAAGAGCCTCGCCCGCGCGCCCAAGGACACGGTGGCCGCACTCGCCCCCGTCGTCGCCGAGGCGGCGCAAGCAGGCGACGAAGTCGCCTTTCGGTGCGTGAACACCGAGGCGGCATTGCTCGCCCAGCAGACCGTGGCGGCGTGGCACAAGCTAGCTTTGGCGGAAGATACGCGCGTTTTCATCCACGGAGGCATGTTCCAAGAAGATGGGCCTTTTGTGACAAGCTTCGCAAAGGCGTTGCTTGAGGCGCGGCCCGGAGCCCAAATCGCCCGCCCAGCGTACACCGGCCACGCAGCGGTATACCGGGCCTTTGATGGCCATCTCTTGCCGCCGGGCGCCTTCGCCGAGGCCGAAGGCGGACCGGCAGGCGAGGCCACGCCGCTTACAGAACAAGCCAAGCCCGGGGCCACCCCTCTCGATACCCTTTCCACCCTTGATATCGCCCGAACCATGAACGCCGAAGACGCCACCGTGGCGGGCGCCGTCGAAGCGCAACTTCCCATCATAGCGGACGTCATCGACAAAGCGGCCGCCGCGCTGCGGGCCGGCGGCCGCATCATCTACGCGGGCGCGGGCACAAGCGGCCGCCTCGGAGTCCTTGACGCCTCGGAATGCCCTCCCACCTTCGGCGTCGCGCAGGATCGCGTCATCGGCCTCATGGCCGGAGGAGAGGCGGCCCTGCGGTCAAGCGTGGAGGCCAGCGAGGACGACGAAGATCAGGCCGGGCGGGCCATCGCCCGGATCCAACCGCCGGTGGGCCGCCAGGACATCGTCATCGGCATCACGGCTTCAGGGACGGCGCCGTACGTGCGCGCCCTTCTCCGCGCTGCGGCCGCGAAGGAAGCGCATACGGTGCTTCTATGTTGCAATCCGGACGCCACAAGCCGCGCCAGCCAAATCATCGCCATAAATACGGGGCCCGAGGTGTTGCCGGGCTCAACCCGCCTCAAAGCCGGCACAGCAACCAAGATGGTCTTGAATATGATCAGCACGGGCGCCATGGCGCGGGCCGGCTACATATATGAAGGCCGCATGGTTCATATGCGCCCCATCAACACCAAGCTGCGCCGGCGGGCCGTCCGCATAATCCACACTTTGACCGGGTTAACCCAGGTGGAGAGCCATCAGGTGCTGGAAGCGGCCGATTGGCATATCGCCACGGCCATCCTCATGGCCAAGCGGGCCATCACCGCGCCGGAAGCGCGCCGCAGGCTGGAAGCCGCCGAAGGGTTTGTCGGAGCCGCGCTCCAGGGGGAATGATGCAAAGCGCGCTGTCAGCGACCACGGGTGAGTCCCGCCCCAGCTCTGGCGTCTCCCGCACGCAACCGGCCAGCCGGCCCTTTGGACGATGGGGCATGCTGCTGACGCTCCTGCTCCTCGTGGGATGCGCCGTTCACGCGCCACAACGGCGGGCCCATGATGGGCCGCGGCCATCGCCGCCTCCAGCGGAGTCAGCCACCCAGGCAGGCGTTGCACACGAGGCGACAGTCCGGATAAAGCTGCTGGGCGGCCAGGAAGCCATTACCCTGGTGAGCGAAGCCCCCCTGCGCGTGATCGCCGACACTGGCCTTCGCCGTCTGCCGCCGGGCGCGTGGCGGTTCACGATTCAGCACGCCGCGCCGCCCGTCTACACGCATTACGTCTTCGTGAAGCGCTTTGACGCCCGCGAGCAAGACGCCGCGCAGGCGCACGCCGCGGAGTGGCGGCAACGGGGCTACGATGCCGAAGTCTTTATTTTGGGCCACCGGATCTACACACGGATGGGACGCCCCCTTGACAACCGCCAGTTCTGGGTGGCGCTGGGCCGCTTCGACGCCCCTGGAGACGCGGAGGCCTTGCGTGCGGCCCTCGCGGCGCGGAACCAATGGGCGTGGACCCGGGAACGCCGCGCCGCGCCGGGACGCCTAGAAACCATCGCCGTAGGGCCCGGCGGCGTTCGCGCCGCGTTCCCAGGCAAACGTGTGGAGATCGAGGCCGACGGCGCCGCCGCGATCGCCGTGCGGGGCGCCAGCGGCCGCGAGACCCGCCACGCGGGCGCGATCCTGTTGGAGGCCGGTCCGGATCGGCGCATGGAGGTCTACGAACACGCGGGTCTTGAGACATACTTGAAAGGCGTGCTGCCGAACGAAGTCCCAGCCTTGTGGCCGGAGGCAGCGCTAAAGGCGCAGGCCGTAGCCGCGCGGACGGAGTCTCTCGCCAATCGCATCGACAAGCACTTTTTCGATGGATATGATTTTTGTATAGTGGAGCATTGCCGGATGTACGGAGGCATCGGCACGGCCCATCCGGCCACCACCCACGCTGTGCGCGCCACGGAGGGCCAGGCCCTGACCCACGGAGGCCGGCTGCCGCCGGCCGTGTTTAGCGCGAACTGTGGAGGACACACCGAAAACAACGAGGCCATCTGGGCCGCCGAGGCGGATCCGGCGCTGCGGGGCCGGCCCGACAGTCTCCGCGCCAACCCGGGCCCCAGTCCCGCCGTGACCGGCATCGGCGACTGGCTGTCGGCCTTCAATGAAGCGTATTGCGCGGGCGACGCGGATCACTTTCGCTGGACGCGGCGCTTGACAGGCGCGGAACTCACGGAAGCGGTAAACCGGTATCGCGCCATCGGGCCGGTTCGCGGCTTGGAATTGGGTCCCCGGGGCGCCAGCGGCCGGCTGACCGAGGTCCGGGTGTTCGGCGCCGCCGGCGAGGCCACATTCGAACGGGAAGGCGCCATTCGCCAAGCCCTCGGCGGCTTGCCCAGCGCGATGTTTACAGTGCGACAAGAGGGCGCGGGCTCTGGCGTGGTCTACGTGTTCCGCGGCGGCGGCCGCGGCCATGGCGCGGGCTTGTGCCAACACGGCGCGAAAGGCCGCGCCGAAGCCGGCCATAGCTATGCGGCCATCCTCATGTACTATTTCGCGGGCTCCAGAATCGAAAGCTTGTATTAGCCATGGATATAGCGGCGCTACGCGCGGAGGAAGCGCGTTACATCATCGGCCTGGACTCGGACCCCAACTGTCTGGGAACAGACGCCGCCCTCGCCCGCTTGCGGGGCACGGGCGCGGGCCTTCAGCTAAAGCCGTTGGTGGTCAAGCACTATCCCTACGAGGCTTGGTTCCGGGCGCGACTCGCCACGGGCCGGGCCACGGCCAAGGACATTGGCTGCCTTCACTATGAGGTGGGAGAGCGCCTCGCCGAAGCGGCCGCCGACCTGCAAACGAACCACGGCGCTGACGGAGCGCCCCAGCTCATTGGCGCGATGGGCCACGCGGCGGCCCACGCGCCGCGCCGCGCGGGCCAAGCCTTCGGAAATCTAACCCTCGGCGAAAGCGCGGTCATCGCGGAACGCACGGGGTTGCCCGTGGTGAGCAACTTCGCCGCCCGCGACATTGCCGCCCATGGCCAGGGTGGCCCGCTAACGGGTTACGCGGACTGGGTCATGTTTCACCGGCACGACCGGACCTCGTTGCGCATCCATCTCGGCGGCCTGGCCCGCGTGACCGTCGTGACTCCAGCAGTCGAGGACATGCTCGCCTTCGAAACGGGCCCGTGCATGATGGCCCTTGACGGCGCTTTGCAGATCCTGACATCTGGGACGCACCTGGTGGACCCAGGGGGCCAAGCGGCGGCCAAAGGCGTTGTTATCTCGGACTTCTTCGAAGACCTGATGGAGCACAGCTTCTTTCATAAGGTGCCGCCCAAGACGACAGGCATCACGGAGTTTGGGCCGGAGATCTACCTTCGCGACGCCATAAAATCCCGCCTGGATCGCGGCCACAGTATGAACGACTTTGCGGCGACGGTCACCGCCGTCGTGGCTACGTCCATCATCCGGGCCTTCAACCGCTTCATCAAGCCCCGCTACAATATCGCCCGGGTCATCTTCAGCGGGTCGGGCGCGGGCCACAAGCCCCTGATGAAGGCCTTGGAGGACGGATTGACCGGAATGACGCTGCGGAACAGCAGCGCCTATGGCCTTGGCCCAAACGCCATTGGCCCGTTGGCCGCCGCCATTCTAGCCAACGAATTCGTGTTTGGCGCGCCAACGGCGTATCCCAAGGCCACGGGCGCGAAGCATCCCACTGTGCTCGGACAGTGGACGCCTGCGTGAACACACACAAGAAGGGACTTGAAGGGACCGGAATCTACAGGAAAGGGAACACCGGGCCGATAGCCCGATTGTGGCCGCGGGAACAGGCGGCACAAGACGGCTGAGGGCGGGATCAGTTTTGCTGCCGGCTCCGGATGGCCCGGAAAAAGTCGGTAAGAACCGCGCCGCATTCCTGCGCCATTACGCCCGAATGCACCTTGGGCCGGTGATTGAAACGCGGATCTTCCAGCAAGTTCATGAGCGTTCCGCATACGCCGGCCTTGGGGTCGAAGGCGCCAAAGTAGACTTCGGCCACCCGGGACAGGATAATGGCGCCCGCGCACATGGGACAGGGCTCGAGCGTCACGAAGAGCTTCGCGCCCTCAAGCCGCCAACTGCCCAATGCGCTGGCGGCTTGCGTAATCGCTAGGATTTCGGCGTGGGCGGTGGGGTCTTGCAGTGTCTCCCGCTGATTATGCGCTTTGCCAATAATCGCGTTCTCGTGAACGATAACGCACCCGACGGGAACTTCCCCCGTGTCGAGGGCCCGTTCCGCCTCGCGGAGCGCATAAGTCATGTATCGTTGGACGTCGTCAAGCATACGCCGGGATTGTGCCCCGGCCCGGCGGGATTGTCAAGACGCGGTGCGCCTTGACCACAGCGCCCCCCTGGAGTAGAATGCCTTTTCGAGAATTTTGCAGCCGATTCCGTTCCTTTTCTGCATAGCGGCCGCGCCGTGGCCCCGCGAGTTGGGCCGTGCGGCCGCATCTTCCCTTGCAAAAATGGACCGGCCCGGTGCGCGGTAGACCAGCGTAGCCTTCGGAAACGGGCGCCGCAGGTTTGCACATCAAACGGCTTCCCGGCGCATTCATGCAGTTCGAGGATTGTTCATGCCCGACCCCCGCGAAAATGGTCTTAGCCGTTATCTAGCCGAGATCTCCCGGATTCCCCTTTTGTCCAAGACGGACGAGATCCGTTTGGCCAAAGCGGCTCAAGCGGGCGACGGCGAAGCCAGGCGCAAGCTGATCATTTCCAACCTGCGTTTGGTCGTTAGCATCGCCAAGAAGTACCTTTATTATGGACTACCCCTCCTTGACCTCATCGAGGAAGGCAACATTGGCTTGATGAAGGCCGTTGAACGTTTCGACCCCGACCGGGGTTTTAAGTTTTCGACATACGCCACCTGGTGGATCCGTCAGGCCATCACCCGGGCGCTGTCCAATTACGGCCGGACCGTCCGGATTCCCGTATATGTCACGGACAACGTCGCCCGGTATAAGAAGACCGCGGAAGAGATCTACACCCGCACCGGCCGGACGCCCGATCCCGAAGAAGTAGCAGACATTCTGGGTATCAAGGTCAACGAGGCGAAGAAGCTTCAAGAGTTCGTGCAGGAAGTCGCCCCTTTGGACAGCTTCGATAGCGGTGAGGGCGGCAACCACCGCGCCATACCCGAAAGCCTCGAACCCCGCCAAGTCGACGCGGCCATCCAGCAAATCGAGATTGACCAGCAACTGCAAGAGTTGATGCGGGAACTCACTGAACGCGAGGCCAACATCATTCGCTACCGTTATGGCCTTATGGACGGAAAAGCCCACACCTTGGAGGAGACCGGCCGCCGCTTCGGACTGACCCGCGAGCGAATCCGCCAGATCGAGAATGACGTCATGCGGCGGCTCCGCGAGTACGTGTCACAGCACGCCGAAGACTTCCGTCCTTGAACACGGGCGCCGTGGAACCGAAACACCTGGGGAAGCGGCGCGGGGCCGCCCGCCGAGCCGCATTGGGGAGCCAGCAATCACCATGGACCTAGCCGCGCATATCCGAAACATTCCAGATTTCCCGAAACCCGGGGTGCAGTTCAAAGACATTACGACGCTGCTGCTGAACAGTCAGGCCTTTCAGCATGTAATCAACACGTGGAAAGACCGCTATGCAGACAAGGGCGTCACGGCCATCGTGGGCGGAGAGGCCCGCGGCTTTGTCTTTGGCGCTCCCCTCGCCTACGCCATGGGCCTGCCCTTTGTCTTGATTCGAAAGAAAGGCAAGCTCCCGGGGGACACCTTCTCCGTCCAATTCGACTTGGAGTACGGCACGGAAACATTTCAGATTCACACGGACGCGCTGAATCCCAACGATCGCGCCGTGCTCGTGGACGATCTCCTCGCGACGGGCGGCACCATGGCGGGCATGGCGGAGCTGGTGAAGCGGCTGGGCGCGGAAGTCGTTGAGATCGCCTTCGTCATCGAACTCACCTTCCTCCACGGCCGGGACAAGCTCGGCGGGCTGCCCGTCCACAGCCTGGTCCAATACAACGGCGAATAGAGGCCCCATGGAGCGGCGCCTCGTTCCCGGAACGCAGATCGAAACCGTGCGGGATAGACCCCTCGGCGCGTTTGGTCACGCCATCTTCGACTTCGACGGCACCATCAGCTTGTTGCGGGAAGGGTGGCAGGGAATCATGGCGCCCGTGATGGTGGATATGATCTGCGGAGACACAGAGCCAACCCAGGCCATCCGCGATGAAGTCGCTGCTTTCATCGACGAAACCACGGGCGTCCAGACCATCCTCCAGATGGCGCGTCTCGTGGAGATGGTGCAACGCCACGGCCGGGTGGCGCCCGGGGAGATTCTTGACGCCCAGGGTTACAAGGCGCTCTATAACGAACGTCTCATGGCGCCCGTCCGCGAACGCCTCGCCAAGCTGGACCAGGGAGAGCTACCCCCCGCGGAGGCGCTCGTACCAGGCGCCCTCGAATTCCTCCGAGAACTCCGGGCCCGCGGGCTGGACCTATACCTCGTGAGCGGGACGGATCACGCGGACGTCGTGCACGAGGCGGAGAAGCTCGGCGCCGCCCAGTTCTTCAACGGCGGAATCATGGGCGCCGAGCCCGTGTACCGCGGCTCGAACAAGGAGCAGATCATCCGCACCGTCATCGACGAACACGGCCTCCATGGCGCCGAGGTCCTCGTATGCGGCGACGGGCCGGTCGAAATGCGCCACGCCCGCGAACACGAATGCGTGGCCCTCGGCGTTGCCTCGAACGAGCAAGAAGGCGCGGGCTGGGACTGGCGGAAGCGGGAACGGCTCATCACGGCGGGGGCGGAGATTCTCATTCCCGCCTTTGAGCCCGTGGACGCTTTGCTCGCCTAGCTCTTCCCTGGCCCCAGCGCCTCACAAGCCTAGTACGCGCGCCGAAATCGAAAAAGCCCGCCCCGGCCGCGGCGGCCAGGACGGGCGCAAACCATGCTTGCGATAAGCAACGCCTCAGGCGGCTGGCGCCGCCTCTTCCGCGTCATCTTCATCGCCGTCG
>SLHB01000463.1 GCA_007136375.1 Candidatus Hydrogenedentota bacterium | reverse complement strand
TTAACATGACTGGCGTTCCCTTCGTAATTCAGCTTGACCTTCGCGCCGGTCACTCCCCCGGACCGCGCGTCCATGAGTATAAACCGCGAGGGTCACGCCATGCACGGAGAAAATCCGTCCCGGCGGCGTAATCCGCGTCGCCCCTACGGAAGAGACACCGGCGGGCGTCGGTGTCTCGAAAAGCTGTCGCGATGAACGTAATGCTCCGCCAGTGGGGCGGCGGCAAGGCGCTACCCCGCAAAGGACCCAAGATAGGCGCCACGGCGTTCGCTATGCCGCCACGCCACATCCAGTCCGTCGCCTTGGAAAGTAGAGAGGCTGATCATCGCGGGCTGAGCGCTGTCGACGTCGGTCAGCGGCGGATAAAAAGCTTCCTCCGTACCGCAGATGTGATCGCCGTTGTTCAGGCAGCGCGTAGCGATCTCCACCATGTCGCCCGCCTTGAGATAGGCGCAACCATTCTCCGCGCACTCCGCGCCTTGCCGGGTTATGGGCTCTTCGTAGACGGCCTGGACATCCGCGACCAACGCGCCGCCTTTTTCGCGCGCCAGCGCGATGAGGGCGTCGCGCTGGACGTCCGTGGCGGCGGCGTCGACGATGACCACGCTCTTGGCGGTCCGGGGTTCATGGCGCACGTCGCCAAGCGTTCCGTCGGCGCGCACCACGGCGATCACGCTCAGACCCTCCAGGTCCACGCCGTTGTGCCCGCCTTGCGCCACCGTCCACGCCATCACCGCTTCATGACCGCGCAACCCCATCTCGCCATTGGCGAAGCAAGGCCCGGTGTAAACGTCGCACGATCGCACTTCGAGATAGTCGCCCTGAACGGCCGGAGCCGCGCCAGCGAGGGAAACGGCCAGCAGCAGCGCCAGCCCCGCAATTGGTTTCCGCATCATGCTCTCGCCTCCTTGGATTGTCGCCCCTGAAAAAGGATGGGGACGGCCACGAGCCTCCGCTCCGGCCGCCCCCGAAAACTGTAGTTCCGGATGCCCGCGTTATCTCCTATAACACGAGCGTTCTAGTGAGCATTCCTCCGGTTCCGCCGCGTTGCCACGGGATCCAGCCAGACCGCCGGGCACTGGCTCCGCGGCCGCGTCAAGCCGCGGTATGATCGCCAATCACCGGGTCAGTGTGAGGACACTAGGAACACATCCCCCTAAATCCCCTTATAGTAGCCACGTTGGTTATCCACAGCCGTCACGAGGGGGCCGCCTTGGGCGCAGCCCCAGTAGTGTGGCGGATGTGGATAACCAACCGGCGAGTTGGCAGAATTTGGGGGTGTTTTTGTCTTGGCCGGAAGGCCAGGCGGGTCCGTGTTTGGGCCTTGGCGGCGGCAGGACCGTTCCCCCTGGCTCGGCGGAGAGCCATTTGAAGCTTGTCCGCCGCCGCCATTACCCCACTCAGTCACGATTAAATGCCGCGCTTCGAGCGCCGTCCTATAAGGGTTGACGAGCGGGTTTTGTGTGGCCCAAACACCAACGAGGGTCAGGAGGCCATTATGAGTCGAAAGGCCGGGGACATGCAACAGCAAGCGGAGTATTTTGTAGGTCTGGATTGGGGCGGCGCGCGTCATACGGTGGCGGTGGCCAACGCGCGGCGCGAGATCGTGGCGCGGTTCAGCGTGGCCAACAGTCTCGAAGGCGTGTGCGAGTTGGTGCGGCGCCTTCAAGAATGGGCGCCGGTGGCCGGCGTGGCCGTGGAGGCCACCCGGGATCCCGTCGTGCTGTACTTGTATAACGCGGGGTTCACCATCTACCCGGTCAATCCCAAAGTGTCCAAGAACTGGCGGGCCGGGCTTTCGCCCGCCGAGTCGAAAAGCGACGGGCGCGACGCCCGCATGCTGGCTGTCGAATTGTGCCGGCGCCATGAGGAACTGCACGCGCTTCACGTGAGCGAGCCCGCCATCGAGGCGTTCGCGGGCTTGTGCCGCACCCACCGCCGGCTAATTGAACAACGGGCCAACTTGGTCCAGCAGCTCAAGGGCGTGCTCAAGATCTACTTCGCCGCGGCCTTGGCGTTTTTCAGCGACTGGGCCTCGCCCGCCGCATGGCGTTTCATCAAGCGCTTCGCCACGCCCCAGAAGTTGGCCAACACACGCAAAAGCACCCTCATTGCCTTCCTGCGCGCCAACCAAATCGGCCTGACGCCCACGTGGCTCAAGCGCATCGACGAGCGCCTTCAAGCCGCCGATTGGCCCACGCCGCCGGATCATCTGGCCTATGAGTTCCAGGCCATGGCGATTGTGGCCCAACTGCTGGCCCTGCAACCCCAAATCGACAAGTGCGCCCGCGAGATCGCCCAGCGCGCCGAGGCGTTTCCCGAGACCGCGCTCATGCACAGCTTGCCCGGCGCCGGCAAACACTTGGCCCCCGCCCTGGCCGCCATGAGCCTTAAGACTGCCGGCCAGCCCCATCGCTTGGCTTTCCTGCGCGCGGCGGCGGGCGTGGCCCCGGTGGAACGGGACAGCGGCAAACGCAGCGCGCCATACGCCGCCGCTGCAACAAGGTTTGGCGCACCACCTTGCACTTGTTCGCCCATTGCTCCATCCATCACTGCCCCTGGGCGCGCGCCTTCTACCGGCTATGCCGCCAACGCGGCGACTCCTACGCCACGGCGTTGCGCAAACTCGCCGACAAATGGCTGCGCATCATCAACCGCATGCTGGAGACCGGACAACCCTACAACGAGCAGCGCTACCTGGAGGCCCTCAGGAGGAGCCGCAGCCCCGTCTACGACAAAACGCGCGAACTGGCTGTGGAAAACTCCCCATGAAAAACTTGAACCTGCCGCATAAAATGTCTTTAAATGGGGACTTATTCCAATGTTTGGCTACGCATATACAAGAGATCTCTGTGTCCTCCATGGCTCTGTGGTTTTTCTTTCGCGCCGTCTCGCGCGCCTCGCGGCGCCCACGCTGGAGGGCTGAAAAGCTTGCAAAAAGTCCTGTTTACTGCTAATCTTTCCTATGTTTGGCGGCCTTGAAACCGGATCCACGAGGGTCCGCCGGAGGATATCATGCGCCACGGAAGATTTGCGGTAGGTCCCTTCGTATTGTTTGCGGCTTTGGTCGCTTCGGTGGCGGGCGCGGTCCACCTGACCCGCGCTACCTACGCGGAGCGCAACGCCGATTCTTCCACCGTGCTGGCCGCGCCGCAGGAAGACGCGGAAGCGCCGGTCCAGTTCACCCGCGACATTCGCCCCATCCTCTCGAACAACTGCTACGTCTGCCATGGCCCGGACGATCAGACGCGGGCCCAGGGCTTGCGCCTCGACGTGGCGGAGGACGCGTTCGAATACGGCGCCATCATCCCGGGCAACGCCGCGGAAAGCCCGCTCATCCAACGGGTGACGGCGGCGTCGGCCGATGATCGCATGCCGCCGGCGGACACGAATAAGGAGCTAACGGAGGAACAGATCGCGCTGCTCCACCGGTGGATCGACGAGGGCGCGGAATATGAGCGTCACTGGTCGTTCACCGCGCCGGAGGAGCCGGAGCTTCCGGAGGTCGCCAACGAGGCGTGGGCGCGCAACGGCATTGATCGCTTCGTCCTGGCGCGGTTGGAGGCCGAGGACATGGAACCGGCTCCGGAGGCGGACCGGCGCGCGCTTATCCGACGCGTCAGCCTGGACCTCACGGGCCTGCCGCCGGATCCGGAGCGTGTGGAGGCCTTCGTGAACGACGAGGCGCCGGACGCCTATGAGCGGCTGGTGGACGAGTTGCTCGATTCGCCGCATTACGGCGAGCGCTGGGCCCGGCCGTGGCTGGACATCGCGCGCTACGCCGACACGCAGGGCTACGAGAAGGACCATCCCCGGACCATCTGGCGGTACCGCGATTGGGTCATCGACGCGCTCAACGCGGACATGCCCTTCGATCAGTTCACCATTGAGCAACTCGCGGGCGATCTGTTGCCCGATCCCACCATAGACCAATTGCTCGCCACCGCGTTTCACCGCAACACGATGACCAACACGGAAGGCGGCACGGACGCGGAGGAGTTCCGCGTCGCGGCGGTGGTGGACCGGGT
>SLHB01000355.1 GCA_007136375.1 Candidatus Hydrogenedentota bacterium | reverse complement strand
GTACCGAATGGAGCCCACGATGTCTTCCTTTCCTGCTCGCAATCTCGCGCCTTCAACCTCACACCCGCTCAAGTCGGCCCCTTGGCCGGCCGGTGTTGCACTTAGTATATGAATCCAGGAGCGCCGTTTGCGGGGGTGCGCGCGCTTTTGGTAGGCTTTGGCTCCGGGGCCGCCGGGGCGCGGAACAGCACGATCGAAGACGAGGAGGCGCCCCGCGTCTGTTCCACCGGCTCCGGCCCATCCTATTCCGGAAACTGTCCACCTGAACACGCCACCAGGGGAATTCGCACGCGATGCGCGTAAACTTTGTCGACCTTGTGCGCCAATACGAAGCGATTCGGGATGAAGTACGGCCACGGCTCGACGCTATCATGGAAACCGGGAATTTCGTCCTTGGCCCCGCCGTCGCTGAGTTCGAGGAAGCCTTCGCCGCCTATTGCGGGCGGGATCATTGCGTGGGCCTGGCGTCGGGGGCCGACGCGCTTCATCTGAGCCTGCGCGCGCTGGGGGTGGGGCCGGGCGACGAAGTGATCACGGCAGCCAACACCTTCATCGCCACGGTGAACGCCATCGCCCAGGTAGGCGCCACGCCCGTCCTGGTGGACATCTCTCCGGACGATTACAATCTGGATCCCGCGCTTCTTGAGGAGGCGCTCACGGACAAGACCAAGGCCATTATCCCGGTCCATCTCTATGGTCAGCCCGCACGGATGGACGCCGTCGCCGCGTTCGCCGACGCGCACGGCCTCAAGATCGTGGAAGACGCGTGCCAGGCTCACGGCGCGCTCTATCGGGGCCAACGAGCGGGCAGTCTGAGTCACGCAGGGTGTTTCAGCTTTTACCCGGCCAAGAACCTGGGCTCCTTCGGCGAAGGCGGCGCCGTCGTCACCAACGACGGTGACGTCGCGGAGCAGTTGCGCATCTACCGCAACGTGGGACAATCGGAAAAGTATGTCCACCCCGTGCCCGGGTTCAACAGCCGGCTTCACAGCATGCAAGCGGCCGTCCTCACCGTGAAGCTCCGTCACCTCGATGCATGGAACGAGAAGCGCCGCGCCTTCGCCGCATTGTATAATGAAGCGTTGACGGACGTTCCGGGCGTGGAAATCCCCCAGACGAAACCGGAAACGGAGCCGGTGTGGCATTTGTATGTGATTCAGCATCCGAGGCGCGATGCGCTCATGGCGTTCTTGAAGGAAAGGGAGATCTTCTGCGGCATTCATTACCCCATTCCCATCGCCGATCAGGAGGCCTACCAGGGCGTCCGCGCCCACCCCGCGGATCTGCCGGTGACCCGCGCCGGGGCGCCGCGCATCCTCTCGCTTCCCATGCATCCGGACCTCACGCCGGAAGAAGTGGCGTATGTGGCGGACAACGTGCGTGAATTCGCCAACCAGTAGGACTCAATGAGCGCGAAGGCAAACTCCCAGGCGGAGGGCGGAGACGCGGCGCCGGGGGCGCCGGCGGACGCCCCCCAGGAACGCTTTGACCCGTCCTCGTGGACCATAGGCTGGGGCCGCGGGCGAAAACGCGCCGTCCTGGTGGGCGTGCAGTTGGCCTCCAGCGCCGCCGTCGCGGCGGCGGCGGTCATGACGGCGTACCTGATGCAACACAGTTGGCCGCTGTCCATGGGCGAAGTGGACCGGAGCATCGGGAATTGGCCAGGCCTCGCCGTGGAAGTCTTGCGGAGCCCGGAGTTCGCCAGCTATCTCCCCCTCTTCGTGTTCTCCCCCGTCATTCACGTGCTGGTCTTCAACTGGCTGGGCCTCTACCGTCCCAACATGGGCGACACGCGGCCTTTCCGGGACACGCCCATCATCCTGAAGGGCGCCATTCTCGGGACGGGCCTGCTCATCGCCATGTGGGCGGTGTATCCGGCCGCGGGCGAAGCCGCCGCCGCGTTCCCCCAACTCTTCTTCATCTACCTCGCGAGCCTCATTTTCTTCGGCGCGCTCCTCTGCCACAGCGCGTCCCTCCTCGGGCTTCTCGCCTTGCACGCCGCCGGCGTGGGCCGGACCCGCGCCGCCATCCTCGCGGCGGACGACGCCCCCATGGAGCTCATCGAGGCCATGGAGAACCCCGCCTCCGAGTATCAACTCACGGGACTTATCGCGCTACGCGGCGAGCATGAAGGCGCCTTACCCGCGCCCATCGGCCGCTTGGAAAACTTGCGCCAGATCATCAACGAACACGGCTTGGATGAGATCATTCTCGCCTGCGACCCGGGCCTCCTCAGCACGAAGGAACGCCTGGACCTGGCCCAGACCTGCTGGCGCATGTCCGCCGAGCTCAAGATGATCACGCCGTTCCAGCCCTTCTTCCGCACGAGCGCGCAGCCCGAGATGCTCGGCAACCTCCCCTTGCTGCACGTGCAGAACCTGGGGCTCTACGCGACCATGCCCCAGTTCCTCAAGCGGACCATGGACGTGGCCATCTCCGGCGCGGCCCTCCTCGCCCTGTCGCCGTTCATGCTGCTCATCGCCGCGCTCATCAAGCTCGATTCGGCCGGCCCCGTCTTCTTCGTGCAAGAGCGGGTCGGCCTGAACGGCAGACGCTTCCGAATGTTCAAATTCCGCTCAATGAAGACCGACGCCGACGAAAGCCTCCACCGGGAGTACCTGCAACAACTCATCCGCGACGGGGCCGCCGCCGA
Organism: Candidatus Hydrogenedentota bacterium; assembly: GCA_007136375.1. Lineage (GTDB taxonomy): Bacteria > Hydrogenedentota > Hydrogenedentia > Hydrogenedentales > SLHB01 > SLHB01. Next base: position 1,375 of record SLHB01000355.1, on the reverse strand, counting down.
GGCGGGCGATGGTGAGACGTTGTACAAGCTGACCAACGACCCCCGCATCACCCGGCTCGGCCACTTCATCCGGCGCACCAGCCTCGACGAACTGCCCCAACTGTTCAACGTGCTCCGCGGCGAAATGAGCCTCGTGGGGCCCCGGCCCCCAATCCAGTACGAGGTGGACGAATACAAATCCTGGCATCAGCGCCGCCTCCACATCCGGCCGGGCATCACGGGCTTATGGCAGGTCAGCGGCCGGAATCTGCTGACCTTCGAGGAAATGGTCCGCCTCGATATCGCCTACATTGAACGCTGGTCCCTGTGGTTGGACTTCAAAATACTCGTAAAGACGATTCCGGTGGTGTTGAAAATTGACCAAACCACTTGAGGACATGGACGCACAACGGACCGGACCGGCCAACGGCGGCGTGAGCGGCCGGCGCGCCACGAGCCGGTTCATCCTCTATAACGCCCTCCTGTGGCTCGCCGTGTTCTTCGCCGGCGTGGCCTACCTCAGCTTCATCCGCGAATACGGCACGGGCCTCACCACCCGGTACAACGCCCAGACCCTCGTCAACAGCGCCGCCGAAGCCCACGCCCAGGGGGACGCCTTTCAAGCCACGCAACAACTGCGGCGCGCCCTGGAGACCTATCCCTCCATCGCCGGCGCCATCGTCGACCGCTTCGGCGCGGACCTCCTCGGCCTTCCCGTCCTGCGGGCCGAGCTGCGCGCCGCCATGAACACGCCCGCCGCGCAACGGGATATACCCGCGGTCCAACGCGCCAAGTTCCACATCCTGCAGGGTGAATTGGCCGAAGCGGAGGCCGTGTTGGAGGAAGCAAGCGGCCGGTCCCGGCAAGACCCCGGCGCGTGGCTCCTCCTCGTGCGAATCCGCCTGGAGCGCGGCGATCCGGCCGCGGCCCACGACGCCTTTGCCCGGTATTGGGCGGCGGCGCCCCATTCCAGGGAACCGGCCGTCACGGCCATCCTGGGCGAGGACGGGCCCGGCGAAGGCGAAAGCGTCCCGCCCCTCGTCCTGTACCGGCTCCTGCACGTGGGCCTGTGGGACGAAGCCTTCGCCCTCGCGGCCACGCTCCGCGAGAACAACCCGGATATCGCCGAAGGCTGGCGCATCGCCGGGCTCGAAGCCGAGGTCAACGGCGCGCGAGAAGAAGCCATCGCCCACTACGAGCGCGCGCTGGAACTCCTCCCGAACCATCTGGCGGCCCGGCAAGGCCTCGAACGCCTCACCGACTGACCATCCCCCCCAGGCGGCCCGTTGGCCGCCGGGAACGCCGCTTACCCTCGACGACGCCCGCCGCTTGGTCGGCGCGTACGTCGCCTGCTACAACACGGCGCGTCTACACAGCGCCATCGGCTACCTCACGC
>SLHB01000204.1 GCA_007136375.1 Candidatus Hydrogenedentota bacterium | reverse complement strand
CGGAATGGCGGGAGAACACGTTCCGCGACGAGCCGGTCCGGCAGAACAACACGGCGGGCACCATCACCTTCGCGAAAAGCGCGATGCCCCATAGCCGCACCACCCAGCTTTTCGTCAATCTAGGCGACAATCATCCGCTAGACCAGATGGGGTTCGCGCCCTTCGCCCGCGTCGTCGAGGGCATGGAGGTTGTGCGCGCTATTAATGATGAATACGGCGAACAGCCCAACCAGCACGCCATTCAAATGCAAGGCAACGCCTACCTCGAAGCAGAGTTTCCCGAACTCGACTACATCAAACGCGCCCGGGTGATCGGCGAAGAGGACGAGGACGAGAGCGGCGGCGGGGACGACGGGCAGTAGCGCCGCCCTCGGCTGGCCGTGGGATAGCATCGGACGGCAACGAGCGTATTCGATAAGAAGAAGGCTTCAGGGGCCGCCTGAAGCCTTCTTCTCAATTTGAGCCCCTCCGCGGCGTCATGACAGCCGCGATTTGTAGTCCGCGTAGCCGAACTCGCGGACGACCCGGGTCTCGCCGCTTTCGCTATCGTGGATGGCGATGGCCGGGAGGTTCAAGCCGTTGAAGGCCGTGTTCTTCACCATGGTGTAGTGGAGCATGTCCGTGAAGACGAGGCGCTGGCCGATCTCCAGCGGCTGGGGGAAGGAGTAATCGCCGATCACGTCTCCCGCGAGACAGGTCACGCCGCCCAAACGGTAGGTGTGGGAGTGGGCGCCCGGCTGGCCCGCGCCGATGATTTCCGGCCGGTAGGGCATCTCCAAGACGTCGGGCATGTGGGCGGTGGCGGAGGTGTCGAGGATGGCGACGGGCATGTCGTTCTCCACGATGTCCAGGACCGTGGCCATGAGCACGCCGGCGTTCAACGCGACAGCCTCGCCCGGTTCGAGATACACTTGGACCCCGTATCGTTCCTGGAAGCCGCTGATCAAGCGCGTCAGCAACTCCACGTCATAGTCGGGCCGCGTAATGTGGTGGCCTCCGCCGAAGTTCACCCATTTCATCCCGCCGAGATAGGGCGCGAAACGCGCTTCCACGGCGCGCAAGGTGCGCTCCAATGCGTCGGCGCCAAGGCCGCAGAGGGTATGGAAGTGGAGGCCGTCCAGCCCGGTCAAGTCTTGTCCCGCGAAGGCTTCCGGCGTCACGCCCAAGCGCGACCCTGGCCCGCAGGGGTTGTAGATGTCCACGAGCACCTCGGAATGACGGGGGTTGATGCGGAGGCCGCGGGAAACCGGTTTCGCCGCGCCCTTGGCCTCGTCCCGGAACCGTTCCCACTGGCTGAAGGAGTTGAAGGTGACGTGGCTCGCGTACTGGAGCAGTTCCCCGAACTCGTCGGGCCGGTAGGCCGGCGCATAGGCGTGGACCTCGCCGCCAAACTCTTCGTGGCCGAGCCGCGCTTCGTTGAGCGAACTCGCCGTCGTTCCCGTCAATGCGTTACGGATGATGGGAAAGGCGCTGAACATGGCGAAGCCCTTGAGGGCCAAGAGGATCCGGCACCCCGTGCGGTCCTGGATGGCCTCCAACAACTCCGCGTTCCGGGCCAGCGCCGCCGCGTCACAGACGTAACAGGGCGAAGGCGCTTGGCTCAGGTCCATCGCCGCCGGAGCGGCTTGCGTGGCTTCCATCGTCATAGTTCCTTCTCCCGCCAGGGCAGTCCGTACGTGTTCAGGTCTTCCATGAAGGGTTCAGGGTCGAATTGCTCCATGTTGAACACGCCGGGCGCGCGCCACACGCCCGTCAACATGAGTTTGGCGCCGATCATCGCCGGCACCCCCGTGGTGTAGGAGACCGCCTGAGAGCCCACTTCCTCGTAGGTCTCCTTGTGGTGGCAATTGTTATAGATGAACAGCTTCTTCGGCTTCCCGTCCTTCACGCCCTCGAAAATGCAGCCGATGCAGGTCATGCCTTCGTAGTTCTCGCCTAGCGAGGCCGGCTGGGGCAGCACTTGGGTGAGAAACCGTAGCGGAATCACCGGGTGGCCTTCGTATAGGACGGGATCGATGCGGGTCATGCCCACGTTTTCCAGCACCCGCAGGTGCGTCAGGTAGTTTTCCGAGAAGGTCATCCAGAAGCGCATCCGCTTGAGCCCCTTGATGTGATGGACCAGGGACTCCATCTCCTCGTGATACATGAGGCAGGCCTCGCGCGGGCCGATTCCCGGGAAGTCGAAGGTCTGCTTCACGGCGAGGGGCTCGGTGACTTTCCATTCGCCGTCCTCGTAGTACCGGCCCTTCTGCGTGATCTCCCGGATGTTGATCTCGGAGTTGAAGTTGGTGGCGAAGTGCTGGCCGTGGTCGCCGGCGTTGCAGTCGACGATGTCGACGTAATGAATCTCGTCAAAGTGGATCTTATGGGCGTAGGCGCAGTACACGTTAGTGACGCCGGGATCGAAGCCCGACCCGAGCAGCCCCATGACGCCCTTCTCCTTGAACGGCTCGTCGTAGGGCCATTGCCAACTGTAGCTGTAGGTGGGGAAATCAGGGGGTTCATAGTTGGCCGTGTCGAGGTAATCCGCCCCGGCTTCCAAGCACGCGTCCATGATCGTGAGATTCTCGTAGGGCAGGGCGACATGGATGACCAGCTTGGCGCCAGTTTGCCGTATCAGCTTGGCCACGTCCGCGGTGTTCCGCGCGTCCAGTTGCGCCGTGCGGATCTCCCGGCCCGTGCGCGCGCGCACGCTCTCCTTGATCCGGCCGCACTTCTCCAGCGTGCGGCTCGCCAGCCAGATGTCGGAAAAGACTTCCGGAACCTGGGCGCACTTATGGGCCGTTACGTTGCCCACGCCGCCCGCGCCGATGATCAAGACCGTGCTCATTTCGCCCTGCGTCCTCCTTCACTGAAAGGGTTGCGCTTCCGCGCCGGTTGGCGCCCGGATGGGATCCAGCGCGTCCCACATGCCGCCGTATTCGCGGCGTACTTGTCCGAAATTGGATTGAATGCGGTCCACTCGCGCCCGTTGGGCCGGGAAACGTTTCCGGCTCAACGGAACATTCCGCCCGGCCGTCCCGGAGGCCATGCACACGCCACCCGTCATGGCGGTGCGTCTTGGGGTAATGGCCGGAGCCCGGACAGGGCCGGCATGCTCCGTGGCGCGTGGGTCCGCTGGCAAGGCGTAAAGGATATCAGACCGCGCGCGCCCATGTACAATTCGGGGCGCGGGCGTTCCGAGGGCGGCGGCGCGGCGATACGGGCGGGGTGTAACAAAGGGGCGGGCCCGCGCGTATACCAAGCGGACGAGGGTTGGAGGAGGTTGGGAATGACGGAGGGCAACGGGCGGCTCCCTTCGCCCCGGCGGCGGGACGCGGCGGCGCGTTTCGCCGCGTGGTGCGCCGATCTGGAGCGGCCGCTTCACGCGTATCTGACGCGTCTGGTCCATTCCAGAGAAGACGCCGAGGATCTCGCCCAAGACGCGCTGGTCCGCGTTTTTCGCCTATGGCGCGATGGCGGCCTGCGGAAGGAAGGTTCGCCCCGCGCCCTCGTGTTCGGCGCCGCCCACAACCTCGCGGTGGACCTGCTTCGCCGGCGGGCCCGGCCCGTTCCCGGGGATGCGATGGCGCCGGCGCCGTCGGCTTCCAGCGGCGATCCCCTTCTGCAACAGGAGATTGGAAAGGCGCTGGAGCAACTGCCGGAGAATCACCGGCGCGCCTTGCTCCTGCGTGAATACGGCGGTCTGCGCTACGCGGAGATCGCCCGCGTCATGACGGCTTCGGAGGGCGCCGTGAAGGTGTGGATTCACCGCGCCCGCCGGCGCCTGGCGGAGTTGTTGGACCGGGACGGCCAATATGTGGGCGATCCCGGCGGGAAGACGAATCATGACTCGTGACTGGGATCAGGAACTGTCGGCGTACATCGACGGCGAACTGGACGAGGCCGCGCGGAAGGCCGTGGAGAAGTGGCTGGCCACGGACCCCGCCTACGCGCGCCGCTACGCCCGGATGAGGAGGATAGGGGCCATGTTGCACGAGACAATGGAGACGCCGGCGTTCCAGCGCGAGCTTCGCGCCCGCCTTGAGGCGGAAGCCGCCGTCCCGTCACATGGATTCTGGCGCCGCGCCACGGCGGTCGCCGCCGTCGTGACCTTATTGGCGGCCACGGCCGTGTGGTGGCTCGCGGGGCCTGGCGCGCCCGCGCCCACTTCGCCGCAAGCCCCGGGCTGGGTGGAGGCGGAGGGGCCTGCCGTTCCCCGCGAGACGCCGGCGGAGCGGGATTTGCCGGGCGGCGGCGAAGCGGACGAAGCGCCCGCCATCGAGGCGCCGCCCCGCCTTGCGGTCTCAGGGTCGGTGACGGGCGCTCATCCCATCGCGGTTCTCGTTGACCTGGACACGGGCGAGCAACGGGTCCACCGCCCCGGTGACGAGGTTGCCCCCGGTGTGACGCTCGAAAGCGTGACGCGGGACGGGGCCGTGCTGACGACGGCCGGCGGCGAACGTTTCGAGCTGGCCAAGGCGCCCGCGTCCACCGTTGCGCCGTTGGATATCGCGGGTGTGTGGGAGGGCGTGCTGACGGCCGTAGGAGAGCCCGTACGCGCCGTGTTCGAGCAAGACGGCGTGGGGGTGACGGCCGAGTTCTCCGCCGTTGGGATAGGGGAGACGATTGGCTTCGAGGGCGCGTTGACGGGAAACGTCCTGCAGATGGAAGTGGACACGGAGATGGGCGAAACGCTGCTCCGCGTGGAAGGCGTCTTCTCCACGAATCAGACGGCCTTCGAGGGCGAGATGATTGTGGCCGCCACTAGCGGCGACGGACAATGGGAAACGTTGGAGAAGGCGGGGCTGGAACTCAGCCGGATGGATCGTGACGCCGGCCAAGCGCACGAGCGGTTGAATCAAGCCCTTCGAGCCTTCGAGGCGCTGACCGGCGCCCTGGAGCGCTATGCCCGCGAGCACGGCGGCGCTTTCCCCGCGGCCCTTGGCGATCTCGCGCCGGATTGGCTCGCGGAAGAGGACCTGGCGGCCCTGGATGCCGCGGCGGAGTTGGACTATGCGGCGGGCCGATCCCTCTGGGATCCCCGGCAAGAGGCGGAGAACGGCAGCCGCCCCGATTTCGCGGACATCCTTCCTCACCGTCCCATGGAAGAACGTCTCTTCGCCTACGAAGAAGCCGTGGCGGCCCACTTCGGCGGAGCGTTCCCGGCGCCCGGGCGCCTGCTTACCGTGCGGTATGGCGACGCGCCCTTCGAACACCGCGTCAGCACGGCCATGCGGACGGAGTACGTGGCCCTGGACGGAGAGGAACACTCCGGCGCCCAGCTTGAAGCCATGGCGGTCACGGAGGTCGCGAGCGCGCGGCATCTCGCGTTGACGGTCCTCATGTTCGCCCAGGAGCACGAGGGCCACGCGCCCGCCGGTTGGTTCAGCGTCTATCCGGGCTACCTACAGGACCCGTTGACGCTGGCCTCGCCCTTCGAGGAGGGGACAGACCCAGCGGGCGTCTCCTTCGAGTTGGTCTTTCCCGCGATCAATCTCGACGACGACGCCTTGCTATGGGAGATGTTGGCCCAGGCGCGGCCCGGGGAAGCGGCGCGTCTGGCGGAAGCGTATGAAGAGGGCGTTGCGCCGCTGCGCCAGTTCATCCCCATCATTGTGGGGCCGGACCACGGTGCGCACCGCGTCGTGGCGTTCGCCGATGGGCATGTCCGCACCCTTCCGCCCGAGGAGTTCAACGAGATGGCCGCGCCGTTTCTGTATTAACGCTGGAGGCGGGCGGCCCTGCCGAAGAAAGGCCCCGGCGGCTCCGGGAAGAGCCGCCGGGGGTTGCGGATGGATGGCGCATGGGCCGGGAGGCGCCCGCCCGGCGAGGGGATCAACCGTAGCCCGCGACCCAGGGAATCACCCGGTGCGCTTGCGTGCCGACCACCTCGGGGTAGTTGCTTTCGTCCAGCCACTGGATGGGGTACTCGGCGTTGTAGCGGATGAACCGCACGTGGCCGTCCATGAACAGGACGTTGCTGCCGCCGGGCACATGGTTGAAGTTTAGGTTGGCCTCGCCCGCGGTGCGGTAGTGGGGCACGTCGTCATCGTCGTGGCGCATGGCCCAGGAGTCCCACATCACCGCGAGGCTGCTCTGGGCTTCCGCCCCGGCGCCAGGGTTGTTGATGTCCGTGATGAAGAAGCGCTCGATGCCCTCCCGTAGACGGGGATAGGTCGACTTGTTCTCGACGAGATTGCTGAAGTCGTCGTCACGGAAGTAGCTGCCGTAATCGATGTGACGGCCGTACCGCCACGCGCCCGCGTTCAGATCCATGTCGGCCTTGCGGAGGAAGTACTGGATGCGTCCCGTCAGTTCCGGGGGCGCCCCGTGTTCTGGGCCGGGGAAGTAGTCTATCCGTTCCGCGGGCTGTCCCGGTCCGTCTCCGGCCTGATGGACCGCGCCATGGAGGATGTCGATGACGTCGCAGATCTGCGAAATGGTCTGCGTGGCGAAGCCCATGTACGCGTACGAAACGGGGTGGGACAGGAAGGCCTCCCGAAGCACGACGGACTCCGCATGGTTCTGCGTGCCGTTTTGCTGCTGCACTTGGGTCATGTGTTGGAACTGGGCTTGCAGGTCCTCCTCGAGTCCGGGGTTGTTGCTGGAAGGCTCCCGCCGCGGGTCCGACGGGCAGACCTTGAGGTTGATGTCCGTCCAGTAATCGGGGTGGAGGACGTCGCCCCGGAACCCGAGATCGTTGCTGTTGTAGTAGTGAGTGCGTTGATTGCCGGGCCAGATCTCACCTCGGGACTCGTTGGCGTACATCTTGAAGATGGTGCCAAACTGGCGCAGGTTGTTGGCGCAGCTTGCCCGCCGCGCGGCCTCCCGGGCGCGCGCGAGGGCGGGCAGGAGGATCGCCGCCAAAATACCGATGATGGCGATGACGACGAGGAGCTCGATGAGCGTGAAGCCGCTCGGTCTACTCTTTGTCATGGGCCAATGCCTCTGCGTTGAGTTCGTCTCCGTTGCAGACGCGGACGACGCTCCACGTCTGGACAGCCGCATCTTCCCAACCGGTATCACCTCCCTCCGGGGCGCAGGCCGCCGTTTCGGGAAATCATTTCTACGATAAGCGCGATTTTATAGTATTGGTTTTCGCGGTGCAAGCGCAAGACGCACTGAGCGCGGAAAGCGCCGGAAAAGCGCGCGGATTGTGGCGGGTGGTTTGCGGGGGATTGGCGGGACGCGAAGAACGTTGCCGGGTTAGCCCGCGGTGGCGGGGCGGCTGTCGGCGCGGCCGGAGAGATGGATGGCGTGAACGCGGCCATCTTCCAGGCGCACGTTGCGCGTGGCCACGCGGGCGAGGAAGGGGTGGTTGTGTGAGCTGATGATCATGGCTTGGGGAAGGGCCTCGATGAGTGTGGCGACCCGTTCCTCCATGACCTCGTCCAGTCCCGCGGTGGGCTCGTCGAGGAGCAGGACTTGCGGGTCCATGGCGAGTACGGCGGCGAGAGCGGCGAGGCGTTTTTCGCCGAAGGAGAGGTGGTAGCTGATCCGATCCTCCAACGCGGCGAGGCCGACCTGCTCCAAGGCGCGCAAGGCCCGCGCGCGGGCTTCTTCCGGGCCGAAACCCAAGTTGCGGGGGCCGAACGCGACGTCCTCGCCGACGGTTGGGCAGAAGAGCTGGTCGTCCGAGTCTTGGAAAAGAAAGCCGACATGGCGGCGGACTTCCTGAAAGTCCCGTTCCGTTTTCCGGCATTCGCCCAACACCCGAAGGGACCCTGCTTCGGGCCGGAGCAATCCGACGATGGTTTGGAACAGGGTGGACTTGCCGCTGCCGTTCGCCCCCGTCAGGCCGATGCGCTCGCCGCGCACGAGGCGCAAGTTTAGGCCGTTGAGAACGGCGCCGGCGGAGCCGTACCCGAAGCGAAGGCTTTCGATTTCCATGATGGGTCCGGTTATGGCGTCCACAACACCCCCGCGAACACGATTGTAGCGCCTGCGGCGAAAGCGGCGTCGTGGATCGACCATGGCCGGCCCGGAGGCGCGGGCAGCTCACCGTGGAAACCCCGGCAGCGCATGGCGGCTAGGACGCGGTCGGCGCGGTCCATGCTGCGCAGCAAGAGCGCGCCGACGAGGTGGCCCTGGGTCTGAAGGGTGCGCCAGTTCGCGCCGGGTTCAAAGCAACGCACCCGCGCCGCGCGGAACAGGCGCAGGTACTCCTGGCGGAACAGGCCGATATAGCGGGTGCTCAAGACAAAGAGGAGGCACAGCTTCGGCGGCGCGCCGAGCCGGCGCATGGCGGACGACAGCGTTAGCGGATCCAGGGCGCCGAGCAGGGCGCCCGCCGTCATGACGATGGCGTTGGCGCGCAGGCCCACGGTGGCGGCGAGCTCCAGGCCTTCCGCTGTGTACGCAAAGCCGCCGGCGCGCCACAACGGCGTCCCCTCCGTGCTCCACGGCACGAAAACGAAGAGGCCGAGGACGAAGATGTTCACGGGGATAAGCCGCTTCAGAAAGGCGCCCGTGGGCATGCTCGCCGTTACGGCGATGGCGCAGGCCACGGCGGCCGCGCCGCCCAGGACGGCCCAGCGTGTTTCCATGGCCAGGAGTATTGAGAAAGCCAAGGCGGCCAGAAGCCGGACCCGGGGGTCGACCCGGTCCAGCCAGCCCCCGTATGTGTGGGACGGTTCCAATAGATTCGTCTACCGCCTTTGGAAGCGTTGCCGGATGATGATATACAAGCCGATTATACCGAAAATATACCCGATTCCACCCACAATGTCTTGAAGCCGCCTTTCTTTCGCCAAGGCGTCGATTTGCTCGCGCAAGGGGCGGATCTGGCGGCTCACGGCCTCCTCGGTGGCTTGGCGCAGGGCGTCTTGGCCGCCGGTTTCGACGGCGCCCGGCGTGGCCCGCGGCTCGGATGGTTCTGCAGGGCCTTCCACGGGTTCGCTGTCCGGCGCCGCGTCTTCCGCGGGCGGGGCTTCCGCCGCGATAGGCAGGCTGTCCGCCGTCACGGTAAACGCGTCCCGGTGTCCATCGGCCAAATCGACAATGAAGGTGTGGTCCACGGCGCGTTCCGGCGTGAAGGTGAAGGTCCCCTCGCTGTCCGTCTCCGTGGCGCCCAACGCTTCGCCGCCGGGTGCTTCCACGGTGACGGGCGCGTTGCGGGCCGGGCCTCCGCCCACAAAGTAGACTTGGCCACCTATCTGGCCGCCGTCCGGACTGGCGAAAACGCGGAGTTGGTGGGCGCCGGCGGAAAAAGACGCGGCCGCAATGAGCACCGCGGCAAGGCATGGGAACAGAAGGCGCCTACCCAGGTGGCGCATGGCCGGATATCTCCTCTCGCGGCGCGAACAACTGGGGGCGGACCCGGACGAGGAAGCCCGCCGCCGCCGCCGTAACGCCGCCTTCGATGATGATAACGGGGATGTACGCCGCCGCTAAAGCTTGAGCCAGCCCGGCGAACTCCCGGCCCGCTGTCAACAGGAACCCCGCGAGGAGCGCCACGGACAGGGCGACGGTCAGCGCGCCAGCGAGAAACCCTCTCACAGCCAGGCCCGGGCCGCGCCGCTGCGCCAAGTCCCGCCGGAAGGCATGATAACAGGCCACGGCGGGCGCGGCCATGATGACGGTGTTCACCCCCAGCACGGTAAGGCCCCCCATTCCGAAGAGGATCGCTTGGAGCGTGAGCGCCACAAGGACCGCCGGGAACGCGGCCCAGCCCAGCAACAGCCCCATGAGCCCCGTGAGGACGAGGTGCACGCTCGCCGGGCCGATGGGGATGTGGATGAACGACGCGGTGAAGAAGGCGGCCGACAGCACGCCCGCGCGGACCGCCTCGTCCTCGTCGAGCCGCCGCAACCCTATCGCCACGCCCGCGGCGGCCGCCAGTACGCCCGCGCCGAGCGCCTCGGGGGGCAGCACCCCTTCAGCGATATGCATGGCCCGGCGCCTTTGGTGGGAACACGCTCACTGCATGTCCCGGGCCTTGACCCACAGGATGGCGTGGCGCTGTGTCCCGTATTCCTCGCCGTCCGGCCCTTCGACGGTGTCCTCGCCATCAACCGTGGCCGTGAACCCCCACCAACCCGCCCGGGGCATGGCGTAGGTGAACACGCCGTTGGCGTCCGTGCGCAGGACTTGGGCGTAGTGGGCGTCGGTTGGCGGCTCCACCCCGTCCTCGTTCAAATACTCGACTTCGATCTCCACGCCGGGCGCGGGCTCGCCGTCCGCGCGCACGATCCCCTGGAACACGTTGCCGGTCCACAGGCCATAGGGGCGCACTAGGGGTTCAATTTCCAAGGGGAACCCCGCCATTTCATCCCAACCGCTCCAGGCGCCCATGCTGTCCACAAGGGTCTTGGCGTAGTGGAAATGGTACCGGTCCGTGTAGTTCGCGTAGTAGGGGTCCGCTTCCATATAGAAGATGTGGGCGCCCGGTTGGCCGACGGTGTACTCGGCGCGGAAGACCTGATTGCCGTCGATCTCGCCGGCTTCCAGGGTGTCCAGCAAGTCCGTCCGCTCGCCGTCCACGATAACGCCAAAGGCCAGGGGGCGCTCCAGATGAATCACCGGACCGCCGGTCATGGGGTGGGTGTACTGGATATTGATCTCGATGTTCTGGTCGCCTGGACTTACGGACTCGGTGGAGGGCGCGAACAAAATGGCGTGCGCGCTCGCCAACGGGGCGGCGATGACGAGCAACGCGGCCACGGCGCACGTAGCGGCGCGGTTTCGCATGGGGGATGGCGGCATCTATACTTGCTCCTGCGTAGTCGGGGCTTTTTTCAAGGGTTTACGCTCTCTGTGTCTAGGGTTTCAAGGGGCTTACACCCGCGCCCCCCGCGTCCCGTCTACTTTAGGCCAGGGCTTGTTCCGTGTCAACAACGTGCAAGCCCCGCTGGCGGAGGGGAATAAACGACACCTTTGGAAACGCCGGCCCGTCCAATGAAGCGTCCCGGCCGGGGAAAAAGGCCGGAGGACGATTGGGACGGCCCGGGGGCGAGAGGAGGAGCGCGGGATGATGAAGAGCGTGCTGCGTTATGGAGCGGTGTTTCTGGCGGGCGGCGCCGTGGGCGCGGCTGTGGTGTTGGCCGCGCCAGTGATGGGCGCGAAGGCCGTATTCGACATGTGGACCGACATCGCGGCCGGCGAGATGCTCCAGCGGGCTGGCCATGTGAGCTACATCCGCTTGGGCGAGCCGGAATCGGCCGTGGCCCTAATGGATCAAGCCCTCGCCGTCCAGTTTCAGAGCATCATGGCGCGGCGGGAAACGCCGGCCGATTTCGGCGAGCAACAAGCCCTAGCGATGCGGCAAGTCGCCACGTACATGCGGCAATTTCCGGAGGCGTTCGAGGATGTCATGGCGTTGCCCGGCTTCGCGGCGTGGCCGCCCCTGAGTGACGCGGAGTTGGAAGGGCCTCTATATTGGCATTGCGACCCGCCCTTGCGGCGGCTGCTCCGGGAAACGAGAGATCTCGAAGCGCCCCCACCAGCGCCCGGCGTGACATGACGCCGTTCTACTCGCCCCCCTTTGCGCGGCTCAGCCGCGTGACGTTTTGAGGCTGGGATCCGGGCTCCGTCAACAAATCCTTGAGTTCCGTCATGAACTCGTTCAGATCCTTGAACTGGCGGTAGACCGACGCGAAGCGGACGTACGCCACCTCATCCAGCCGTTTGAGGCGCTGCATCACGGCTTGACCCACCACCTCCGTGGAGACCTCATGCTCGCTGGAGTTGAAGAGGCTCCGCTCCACCTCGTCGATGAGCGAATCCACCTGTTCGAGGCTGATGGCCCGTTTTTCGCACGCTTTCAGCAGGCCGCTCTTGATTTTCCAACGGTCGAAGGACTCCCGCCGCCCGTCCTTCTTGATGACCATCTGAGCGACTTCCTCGATTCGTTCATAGGTGGTGAACCGGCGGCCGCATTTGAGGCATTCGCGGCGCCGCCGGATGGAGTCGCCCTCTTTCGACGACCGCGAATCCACGACTTTGCCATCGGAATGGCTGCAAAAAGGACAGCGCATGACAAGTATATCCCTTCCTTAGCGGGTCGCTCCGCCACAGGTTGTGTTTCAACGCGCATCTTGTGCCGCAATATGTTGTGCTACTCAGACTTTATCACACACATCATGCGCGGTCAAGAAAAAACGAAACCGCGGTTTCGCCATAGACAGCGCGTTTTTCGCAGGTGAGCTGGGGCGGACCCGCCGGCAATTGCGTGCGCGCCGCGTGCTCCACGACAACAAGGCCGCCCGGCGCCAGCAGGCCCTGGCCGCATATTGTGTGCAAGAGCATGCCGTACTCGGCGAAGGCGAAGGGCGGGTCCGCGTAGATGACGCCGAAGGGGGCTTCCTCCCGCGCCGCCAGCCGGGTCAAGCCCGTGGGCAGGGTAAGCCGGTGGAGGCGCGCTTGGGCCGCGTACCCCAAGGCGTCCAGATTTGCGCGGATGACGGCGATGGCCTGGGCGTTGTCGTCGGCGAAGGCGGCGTACGCGGCGCCCCTGCTCAGGGCCTCGACGCCGTTGGCCCCACTGCCCGCGAAGAGATCGCAAAAGCGGACGCCGGGGAGACGTGGGGTTAGGCTGCTGAACACGGCTTCGCGGACCCGGTCCAGCGTGGGCCGTGCGGCGCGCCCGGGCGGCGTGCGCAGCCGCCGTCCCCGGGTGTCTCCAGCGATGACGCGTAAGGGCATTGGGGTCCTTTCCCGCCGTGCGGCCTCCCGTCGCCGTCCCAGTGCAATGACGGCGCGCTTCAGCGTGGCCTGGCGTTTTGACCACTTTTCAGGTTGACATTTTAGGTGCGCTGATGCATATTTTCTACATGAGAATCGCCAAAAGCCTCCAATCACCTGCTTGGGGCCCATCGGGCGCCGCAGGCAAGGGAGCGCCGCCATGCTGATCGAGTTCAGGGTTGGCAACTTCAAGTGCTTTCGCGACGAGGCCGTTCTGAGCCTGATTCCCGCGGGGGCGGACAACGCCCTGCGCGGCAACATTTGGCGGGGGCGCCGCCAGCACGCGTTGAAGTCCGCCGCGCTGTTCGGGCCGAACGCGTCGGGAAAGACGCTGTTCTTGGATGCGTTGTACGCGCTGCGGCAACTCGTGATCACCTCCGCTACGGCAATGACCGAGGGCGATCCCATACCAGGGGCGGTTCCTTTTCGTCTGTCCGCGGCCGCCCGGCGCGAACCGTCTGTATTCGAAGTACAACTGGAGCTCGACGGGCACGGGTACCGGTACCGCGTCGAAGCAACCCGTGAGCGGATCTGGCGGGAGCGGCTGGAACATCAAGCCGCGCGCGAAAAGGCGCGGTGGGTTGTTCTTATTGATCGGGACGCGGCCGGCCCAGGGGAGCCGCGTATCACGCTTCACGAACGGCTCGGAAGCCGAGCGCGCCGGGAAACGATCGTGGCGGAGACGCGCGCCAATGCGCTTATGCTTTCCCGGGCTGCGGAGCGCAACAACGAAGCCGTCAAACCTCTCTTTCAATGGTTTCGGAGCATGCGGCATTCGGCTGGCGCGGCAGAACTGGGGATGGGCTTTCATCGTGTCCACGCCATGGCGGAGAAAGCAGCCAAGGATCCGGTGCTTCTGGCTAAGCTTGGAGAGCTTGTACGGGACGCGGACACCGGAATCGCCGCCCTTCGGCCCGAACAAACTGCGTATGATGGGATTACACTCACGTTAGACATCGGCGACCCCGAAGTGGACGCGAACGAGTTGGCTAGCAGCCTTCGGCAAGCGATCGCCAACCTGGACCGCGGAGGATTCCGTTTCCGGACGGAGCATCGAGGCGCCGACGGAGACGCCGTTTCCTTTGACTTTACCCAAGAGTCACTGGGCACGTTGCGCTATCTCGTGCTGGCCGGAGGGCTTCTGGAGTTTTGCGACACGCCCGGATTAATGGTCGTCGATGAGTTGGAGACAAGCCTCCACCCCCAGCTTGCCCAGCGGATTGTGCAACTGTTCCATAGCCCAGAGTTCAATCGAGCGGGCGCGCAACTCCTCTTTTCGACGCACGATGTGACGCTCATGGATCCCCGTCTCTTCCGGCGGGACCAAGTCTTCATTACACAAAAAGGAGCGGAGGGCGCCAGCGAGCTCTATTCGCTGTGGGATTTCGACGACACGCCGCGCGGTAACGCCGCCTGGGCGAAGAACTATCTTGCCGGCCGGTTCGGCGGGGTTCCCGTTCTTGGGCCTCAATTGGCCGATGTCCCCCAAGAGAGCGAGCCGACGCGTCCTGCTCCGGCCTCTGCTTCGGCCGCGGCGGGCGAAGAATAGGCTGGCTTCTGGTGAGAAAGCCCGGAGGCGGCCGACGGGGATCGCGGAAGCGCCGACAGAGTCCACGTGTCCTTGTCATAGGCGAAGGCGTCACCGAATACAATTACTTCGCCACTTTTGGCCAGCGCTTCAATCGCGGCCACGGCCCTGCTCTCCTGGCCAAGCGTCCGCACAACACAGGCAACGCCGGCGCTATCGTCGAGGAGGCGGTCCGCACGGTAGGACGCGACGTGAACTTTGACCGAAGACAGGGGGACCGGTGCTATTGTCTGCTGGATGTAGAGTCTCATGATCCGTCAAAGCAGAATGTTCTCAGTGGCGCGTTGAAGCGCGCCCGGCAAGCGGGGATTCACGTCCTTCTCTCGAACCCATCCTTTGAGTTGTGGCTGCTTTGTCATCGGGCGGACGGCGTCTCGCCGCAAGGCGCTTTTCGGACCCCCGGATCTGTGGACAGGGAGCTGCGCAACGGGCTGGGGATAGACAAGGCTGGACTCAACCGACAGCCGCGCCGGTACGAGAGTCTGTTGGAGCACGTCCCGCAAGCCGTTTGTCAGGCGGAGGAACTCCACATCCAACGCCACGGCGGCGTACAGGACATCCGCCAGGCCAATCCCTGCACGGAGGTCTACTT
>SLHB01000461.1 GCA_007136375.1 Candidatus Hydrogenedentota bacterium | reverse complement strand
CTCCAAAGAATTGAATAGCCTATGAGTTCAGCGGGCGGCCCTCATGTCCGCCCTTCCGGTCACATCCGCTGTTGAACGCCCATTAGAATACGGTGGCTTAGGGTTGAAAATCAAGAATTGTGGCACGGTTCTCGCGGGCAGTTACGAAAAAATCATCGATGCATGGCGGAAAGAGCGGGGCGTCAGAGCGGCGCGCGCCCTCCGTTGAAAGCGGTCCACGTGGGCGGACGTTTCCCACCGGGCCTTAATCGCCGGATAAGAACGCCTTTGGCGGAGCGGCAGCCCTCGCATGCCGAACAGGCGCCGGCCATACCCGCTCGCCCATTGGGTGAAGGCCACTGTTTTTTCACCGGCCCGAGTGTGAGACTGGACAACGTTGTCCGGTCAAGCTTATCCGGCGATTTGGGGTTGTTTGCCAGGACGCGGCGGCTATCGTTATGGTTGTGCAAGGACGCTTGACAGGCGGACAACCGCGCGGCCTGGCGGCGAAGCAGGCTGCTCCCGCCGGGGTTGCGCGGGGATTCCACAAAAAGGAGCCGCGGAATGCACACGAACTGGCGGGTCTTTCCAATAGCGTTGATGGCGGCGGCGCTCCTCGCGCCCTGCGCGCTTGCCGCGGCGGACGACGACGTTCACCGCGAGCGCCGGGAACAGTTGGTCGAGAGCTTGACCCGGAGCGGGTTCTTCGGCCTTGGGCGGCAGGCCATTGAAGACGAAACCGTGCTGGACGCGATGCGCGCCGTGGAGCGGCACCGCTTCGTGCAGCTCGCCCATGTTCCCCGGGCCTATGAGGACACGCCCCTGCCCATCGGCCATGGCCAAACCATCTCGCAACCCTACATTGTCGCCTTCATGACGGAGTTGCTCCAGGTGGAGGAAGACGACGTCGTGCTCGAGATCGGCGCGGGCTCGGGCTATCAGGCGGCGGTCCTCGCCGAGATCGTGGACCATGTCTACACCATCGAGATCATCGAGCCCCTGGGCCGCCAGTGCGCGGAGCGCATGGAAGAGTTGGACTACGGGAACGTCACGGTGAGCGTCGGCGACGGCTACTACGGCTGGGAGGAGCACGCGCCCTTCGACGCCATCATCGTAACGGCGGCGGCGAGCCACATTCCGCCGCCCCTGGTGGAGCAACTCAAGCCGGGCGGGCGTATGGTGATTCCCGTGGGGCCGCCCTTTGGCGGGCAGAACCTCATGGTGGTCGAGAAGGACGAAGAGGGCACGGTCACGCAGCGCAGCGTCATGCCCGTACGCTTTGTTCCCTTGACCCGGGGCGAAGCCAACGGCGACGGCGATGGGGCGTAGGGCGTGAGCGCGGAACCGGACCGGGAGCCCGCGGCGCGCGGCCCCCTGTCTCCGTGGGCGTTCTTTCCCGCCATCATGCTCCTGAGCGCGGTGGGCATCGCCTACCAAGTGGCGCTGATGCGGGTGTTCTCCATCGGCCAGTGGCACCACTTCGCTTACATGATCATCAGCATCGCCATGCTCGGCTTCGGCGCGAGCGGCGCGGCGCTGGCCCTGTTCCGCGACCGGGTCCGCGGGTGGGAAGGTCCGCTGCTGCGGTTCTCCGCCTTGGGCGTGGCCGCCGCCGTGCCCGGCAGCTACGTCCTGAGCCAGCAGGTCCCCTTCGAGACCTTGCAACTGCTCACGGAGCGGACCCAGGTCTGGAATCTCTTCCTCCTCTACGTCATCCTGGCCGCGCCCTTCTTTCTCGTGGCCACGTGCATCACCCTTGGATTCTTCCTCGCGCCGCGCCATATCGGCCGGGTCTACTTCTTCAACATGGGCGGGTCCGGCTTGGGCGCGGCGGCGGCGGCCGGGGCCATGTACGCCCTGCCTCCGGCCCACATGCCCTATTGGCTGGCGGCCGCGGCCGTTGGAGCCTATCTCCTCTTGTGCGGCGGGGGAACGCGGCGGCGTTTCGCGTTGCGCGCCGTGCCCGCGGCGGCCGTGCTCTTGGCCGTGGCGGTTCCCGAGCCCCTGCCCGTGCGCGTCTCCGAGTACAAGGATCTCTCCTACGCCCTCCAGTTGCCCGACGCGGAGATCGTCGCGGAGGCCTACAGCCCCCTGTCCCAGGTGACCGCCGTCTCGTCGGAGCAGATCCGGGAGACGCCCGGCCAGATCGCGAACTATCCCATGGCCGAGCTGGGCCGGTTGCCCCGGCAGATCGGCCTGTTCTTCGACGCCGGCGCCGTGTCTCCCGTCCACCGCTTCGACGGCGAAGACCTCGCGCCCTTCGCCTTCCTGGACTACGTGACGACGGCCCTGCCGTACCGGCTCCTGGATGAACCCCGGGCGCTCGTTCTTGGCGCCGGCGGCGGCACGGACGTGCTATCGGCCTTGTACCACGGCGCCGAGCATGTCACGGCGGTGGAGGTGGATCCGAGCGTGTTCCAACTCATGGAGCACGAGCTGCGCGACTTCTCCGGCGGCCTGTTCCAGCGTCCGGACGTGGACGCCGTGCTCGCCGAGGGCCGGGGCTATCTGGAGGCGCGGCCGGATGCGGAGTTCGACTTCATCCAGGCGCCCCTCTTCGGCTCCTTCAGCGCCGCCGCGTCGGGCGTGCGCGCCCTGGATGAATCCTACGTCTACACCGTGGAGGCCTTGACCCTCTACTTGGACCGCCTCGCCGAAGACGGCGTTCTCGCCCTGACGTGCTGGCTGAAAACGCCGCCCCGCGACGGCGTCAAGCTCTTCGCCACCGCCGTGGAAGCCCTGGAGGCCCACGGCGTGGAGGCGCCGGAAGACCACCTCGCCATGATCCGTTCGTGGAACAACGCGACCATCGTGGCGACGCGCGCGCCCCTGACGGAAACGCAGATCGCCGCCATCCGCGCCTTAGCCGAAGACCGGTTCCTCGACCTCAGCTATTACCCCGGCGTCACCGCCGACGACGTCAACCGCTATACCATCCTCGACGAACCGCACTACTACAACGCGGCCCAAGCCATCCTCTTCGGAGACCGCCAAGCCTTCTACGAAAACGCCCTGTTCTACGTGCGCCCGGCCACCGACGACCGGCCCCACTTTTTCCGCTTCCTCAAGCTCGAAACGATGCCCGAACTCGTGCGGCAGATGGGCGGCCAGTGGCTCCACTACATGGAGTGGGGCTACCTCGTCCTCCTGGCGACCATCGGCCAGGCCGCCCTGGCGAGCGTGCTGGTCATCCTCCTGCCCCTGATCGTCCTCGCCCGCCGGCCCGAAGTGCGCGGCGCGAAGAAATGGACCCTGCTCTACTTCGCCTGCCTCGGCGCCGCGTTCATGTTCCTCGAGATCGGGTTCATCCAGATATTCATGCGCTTTCTCGCCTACCCCATCTACGCCGTCACCGTCGTGCTTACGGCCGTGCTCATATTCTCCGGCCTCGGCAGCCTGTGCGCGGGCATGTGGCGCGGGCGCAAGCCCCATCTCGTGGCCATCGCCGCCGCCGCCATCTGCTTGCTGACCGTGGCCTACCTGCGCCTGTTGCCCGGCCTCTTCGCGGCCGGCGCCGGCTGGCCAGATCCCGTGAAGATCGCCGTGAGCATCGCCTTCCTCGCGCCCCTGGCCTTCTTCATGGGTCTGCCCTTCCCGTCGGCCCTCCAGCTCGTCTCCGACCGGGCCGAAAACCTCGTGCCCTGGGCATGGGGCATCAACGGCTGCTTCTCCACCACCGGCGCCACGCTGGCCACCTTCACCGCCATCCACATCGGCTTCACCCAACTCCTCGGCCTCGCCGCCATCATCTACATCACCGCCGCCTTCGCCCTCTACGCCTTGGAAGCACGGCTGGGCGGCGCGCGCCCCTGAGCATGGCTGGGACCGCCAGCCCTGAGGGTTGCTTTCGCATGAACAGTGAATATATTGTTTCATATGCATGACGGCGAGGACGCCGATCATGGCGTGGAGCATGCTTGGGCGCGTTGATGGGGACTCCATCGAGAGTGAGGAGCGGCGATGATTAGACGGTTCTTCCTCTGCATGATGGTGGCTCATCGTTTGCACCACCGGGAATATGAACACGTGGATCGTATCGCCGAGAAACTGGAAAGGTTGTATGGG
>SLHB01000190.1 GCA_007136375.1 Candidatus Hydrogenedentota bacterium | reverse complement strand
GGACGCCACCCGCACGTCCGCCATAGTGTCGAGGCTGTCGCCGGCACGCCCTGGGAAGGCCGCCGTCCAGTCCGGCGTGGACGGAAAACCGTCCGGTCCGCCGTAGAAGACGTGGAGCTCCTCGTTGGCGACAGAGAGCGCGCCAAGGTCTGTGTGGCCGTTGCCGTTCACGTCGCCGATAGGCGCGGCGGCCTCGTACGCCATCGAAACGTCCCAGATGGGGTCGGCGGAGGCGCCGGGGTGCAGCAACAAGGTGGAGGATAGGAGGGACGCAAGGATAGCGAACACAGACGCGCGCATTTTAGACTCTCCATGGCGCGAACTTTGCGGAGAGCCTATGGTCCATGCCGCGCCGCCCCACGCTCGCACCCGGTTGGAACTACTTACACCTCAGCAACAGGCTTCGAAAAGATCGTTAACTGTGGCCTGAAAGCGGAGGATTCTACCCTGTTGCCGGATCGAATGCAAGTATAAGTGCATTCGCTTATCATCTATACGATGTATTGGCGGCGTTGCGCCGGAGAAGCCGCGCGATCCGGATTCGCCCGGTTGACGGGGCGCGGAGGCGGTGGTTAGGCGAGGGCGCCTTGGTGAGCTTGCTCGTAGAGCTCGCGGATGCGGGCGGCGTCGATGTGGCCGATCTGGTTGCGGTAGCGGTAGGGGGTGGCGGCGATGCCATCGGCGAATTCGGTGAGCCGGTTGGCGTCGACGCCGGCGTCGGCCGCGGCCGGGGAGACGGAAAGGGTATCCAACAGCTCGTGAACGGCCGCGCCAATGGCCGTGCGCGCCGCCCCGGGAGCCGCTTCGCAGGGATGCCCGAGGGCTTCGGCAACGGCTGCGACTTTCTCCGGCGCGTATTGGGCGTTGTGTTGGAACAGCGGCGTCAGCAACAGCGCGTTCGCCATGCCGTGGGCGACGCCGTACTCCGTGGTGAAGAGATAGCCCATGCCATGGACAAGGGTGGTGGCGGTCTGGGCGATGACGCAACCCGACAGCATTGCCGCGTACAGCATCTGGGAACGCGCCCCGGCGTTGTTCCCATCCTCGGCGGCGGCGGGCAGCCAGCGGCGAATGATCCGGCAGGCCTCCAAGGCGAGGACGTCGCTCTTTGGCGTGGATTTCTTGGAGACGACGCCTTCCATTGCTTGGCTTAGCGCGTCGAGGCCCGTGTTGACGGTGACGGACCTCGGCATGGTGTGGGTCAGGAGCGGGTCCAGCAGCGCGGCGCGGGGGAACAGGTTCTCGCCGCCAATGGTCTGCTTCTGGCCGTCCCGTTCGTTGACGAGGACACTGTAGGGCGTGACTTCGCTGCCGGTTCCCGCCGTGGTGGGGACGGCCACGATGGGCAGGGCGCCCTTGGTGAAGGTGTCGCGGCCGACGTAATCCGCGCAAGGCCCGTCGTTCAGCATGAGGCCAGCGATGGCCTTGGCCGCGTCCATGGGGCTGCCGCCCCCAATAGGCACGACAATGCCGCATCCGGCCTTGCGGCCAAAGGCGGCGGCCTCGTCGCATTGTTCCGTGCCAGGGTCTTCCTCGACGCCTTCGTACACCACCGCCATGGGGAGTTGGGCCAAGGCCTGCTCTAGCACGCCTGACTTCCGGGCGGACTGCCTGCCGGTCACGATGAGCGGCTTGTCCCCCAGGGACTCACAAATCTCGCCAAGTTGCCCGAGAACCCCCGGTCCAAAGACGATCTTCGTTGGCATGCGGTAGGTGAACTGCATCGGCGCCCCCTTCTTGCTATTCGAGCCGGTCCTCCAGCTCCGCGACGGTTTCGGATGTCCGCCTTTCCACGGCCCGGAGCTTCTGTTCCGCCTTGCGGGCCGCCTCGGAGTCCGGGTCGATCTCAATGGCCCGCTTCCAGTAGGCGGCCGCGTCCTTGAACCTTCCCTGCTGGTAGAGGGAATAGGCGAGGTAGGCATGGGCCCACGCGTTCCGGTTGTCTTCGTGGATGGCCTTGCGGAAGTAATGCTCCGACTCCTTGTAGCCATGAGCATTGTATACCTTCCGGCCCTTGTTGATCAGCTTCCGGACCCGGCGATGCTTGGCTTCCTCGTCCTCGTCGTAGGTGAATGACTTGGCGAGTTTGCGGGCGTCCTTGGTCACGCCCTGAAAGGCCTTCTTCGGCGTTTCCTTCCGGCTGAATAGGCCCTTGGCGTGATAACGTAAATTCTTCGCGAATGTCACTAGACTGGCCGTAACGCTCCGTCCCATGCGCGATACTCCTCCTCCTGAATCGCCCCATATGCCGCAATTTTAACACCACACGACGCCCTTAGCAAACAGGGCTGGGCCCATCGCGGCCACTACACGCCAAGATGGGCGCGGTTTCGCTTCAAGTCAAAGGCCTGTTCTTCCGAATCATGAAACAGCAGGGATGGGTGTTTCCGGCCCCGTTCGACTGGGGGCCGCCCACGATGGGGCCGTATGCTACCATGAGGCGCGGGCCAATGGCTCCCACGGTCACGGGGCGGCGCTCCCTTCTACTCGCGCTCTGGAGGCCGCGGCTACGCGTCGCCGCCCCCCGCGGCGCGCCGGCGGGGTTGGCCTCCGCGAGATGCGCAGGCTATAATCCCGGCGCCAACCAGGAGAAAGGCGGGGCCTTGGTACTGACAACACCTTATGTGAATGTGCCCATCGCGACCAACACGACGCTGCTGGTGGTGGCGCTTTGCGCGGTGGCGTTGCTGTTGTTCGCCGTGCTCCTGGAGATTTGGCGGAAGCGTCGGCAAACCCAGCGGAGGCTCGCGGGAGAATGGCGCACCGTTGAGACCATCGCCCGGGAAAAGGAACTGACCGAGGACGCCTGGCCCCGGCTGCGCCGGCTCATCGAGCGGCGTGCGCCGGACCGGCCCTTCGAAGCGGTGACGGTCCGCCACGTCTTCAATCGTTGCGTGGACGAGGAAATCGAGGACATCCGCCGGACGAGCGGGCAGGAGGCCGTGGTCCAGGAGGGCGAGGCGCTCCGGAACATTCGCGAGCATCTTGGGCTGAACTTCGTGCCGTTCGGCCAGCGCATCGACTCGACCCGGGAGATCTACGAGGGGCAGATCATCTGGATGGCGCCCGCGGGGGAAGAGCGTCCGCAGTGGCGGAGGGTCGCGGTCACGGAGGTGACGGAGGCCTTCTTCGCGGTTTCGCCGCCGGAGGATGGCGCCTTCAACGCCAAGCCGGGCGCCCGGATGGAGTGCCGGATGTGGCGGGAAGAAGACGCTCGCTATCTGTTCACCGTGAGCTTCGTGAAAGCGCTCGACGCGCCGCCCTCGCTAATGTTCGCTCACACGAGTGAATTGACCCGGGTGCAGTCCCGTCAGTTCCGCCGCGTCCGTTATGATCAGGACACGTCCGTGGGCGTCTTGGAAGCGCCAGCCGCGGGCGGCCTTTCGGAGTTGGGGAAGCAGAAGCCCGTGACCCGTATGCGCGGGCGCATTACGAATCTGAGCGCGGGAGGCGTCGCCTTGGTGACGCAAATGCCGTTGCCGAAGGCGTCCTATCTCCGGGTAGAGCTTCGCTTGCCGGAGCACCCGCCGATGACGGTGGACGCGCGCATCGTATCGTCCACGGCCATAACCGGGGGACGCACCCTCGTGCGCGCCGAGTTCGTGAACATGGAAGAGGCGGACCAAGAGACCATCGCCCGGTTCGCCGCGCAACGGGAGCAAGCGCGATTGCACGCCGAGGAGAGCATCGCTTGACCCGGCGGCCCGCGCGCTGACAGCATTCCGCCGGACTGTCGCCGGGGCCGGACGCCGTCCCGGCCGCTAACCTTCAATCCCGCGCCATGTCCCAATCGCCAGGAGACAACCGTTGCCGTTTTTGCAAGCCGCGCTGCATGCGATTCTCCGGAATCAATGGGCGCTGATACTCTACGCCGTGGTGTCCGCCGCCGCGGGCTGGGCCTATGCCGGCTGGCAGTGGCAGATCGAATGGGGAGCCTGGTCGGACTGGACGCCGGCCGCCGCGAGCGCCGCCCGGTTGGGCGCCGATCTCGCGGCGGTGATTGCCGGCGCGCTGCTAAAGTCCATCGTATTCGCCATGATAGGCAAGGATCTCT
>SLHB01000293.1 GCA_007136375.1 Candidatus Hydrogenedentota bacterium | reverse complement strand
CGTGAGCTGGAGAACGCGGTCGAGCGCGCGGTCGTGCTGTGCCGCGACGCCCGGATCGGCCTCGAGGACCTGCCTCCCGCGATCCGGCAAGGCCGCGGCGGCCGCTCCTTCTTGTCCTTCGAGGTCGGCACCCCGCTGAAGACGGTGGAGCGGCGGATGATCGAGGCGACGCTCCGGCACGTCGGCGGCGACAAGGTGCTCGCGGCCAACCTGCTCGGCATCACCGCGCGCACGATCTACCGGCGCGAAGCCGAGTGGGCCTCCGAGAGCGACGACCCGTGATCCTGCTGCTGGCCTGGCTCGCCGGGGCGAGCCCCGAGGCGCAGATCCGTGGCGGCGATCTCGACGCGTGGGAGGATTGGGACGACTGGGACGACGACTACGATACGGCGGCCGTGCCCGAGCCGGGGCTGGCCCTGTCTCCAGAGCAACGCTTCCGCGACGTGCCCCTCCCAACGGGACTCCGGACCGATCCGGACCGGACCTACGTCTTTGAATCGGCGAGCCTGCAACTGGCCCAGCTTGGATATACAACCCGCCACCGCAAGGGCGAGCTCGCGCAATTCTTCATAAGCGAGTGCCCGGCCGCGGGATGGGAACTGAAGAACGTGCTCCAGACCGACATCATGGAGCTGCATTTCGAGAAGCCCGGGCGGGAGCTTGTAGTCAAACTGGAGGACCGGGGGTTCTTCCGCGGCCGGCAGGTCACCATCCGGTACACGCCCCAACAGGGCCAATGAAGGCGCGTCTTCTGACGGCGTTGACCTTGGCCGGGATCTGCGCGGCCGGCTGCGCGCCGCGCTGGGACCTGGATCAGGTCCCGCTCCCCGGCTTTCAAGCCAGCGACGAAGAGCAGATACGGGCGGTGCTGATCGATGTCCGGCGGGGCATGGAGAACCGGCAGCCCTTCCGCATCCTGGCCCATGTGTCCCGAGGATACCAAGACCCCAACGGGCGCACATACCAGGATTTGTACGGGTACTTCGAGGATTTTTTCGAGCGCTACCGCAATATCCGCATAGAACGGGTCCGTCCCCGCATTTTGGTGCTCGGGGATCACGCGCAGGTGTTGGACACCTTCGCAACCATCGCGGAGCCCTTGGATCCCACCGTGGACGTTCCGCTCAATGTAGAAGGCCAGGTGTACATCTACCTGGATCGTATCGACGGGCGGTGGCGGATCGTATCTTGGGACAGCGCGCAGCCCCGGTAGGCGGACGCAATGAAGCAAAACGCATCTGGCCGCGGCGAACCGGCCGCGTAACACGAGCGGCGAACGGGCCGCGCAACACGAGTGGAGCATTCAATAGCCCATGGCGACACAGCAGCGACGGAGAAAGCGGAAGGCGCAGGAACTCTACTACGCGCCCACTCAAGAGACCGAGACAAAGTCGGAATGGTCGGAGTGGCTTGACCACGCCCGGGAGAACCCCTGGATCTATATTGGCGGCGTGGCCTTTGTCTTGTTGAGCGCCTTCGCGGGCATCCTGTTCCGCGTCAACGCCGAAGCCCAGCGGGTCGAGGTCATCACGGCCTACGCCCAGACCTTGGAGACGGAAGACCCCGCCCTGCGCAGCACCGAGCTGGAGCAACTCGCGGAGAACGCGGGCGGCCTGCGCGCGGAGATTCTGTACATGGCGGCCGAAGCGGCCTTCGAAGCGGGCGATCATGACCGCGCCGCGGAACTGTTCGAACTGATCCAGGAAAACCATGGAGACACCGAGTTCGCCGCGTTGAGCGTGGAGGGTCTCGGCTACATCGCCGAGGACGCCGAAGACTACGAGATCGCCCTGGAACGCTATCAGCAACTCCGGGAAGGCTGGCCCGCCACGTACGCGGGCCGGCGCGTCCTTTATCGAATCGGCAAGATCCACGAGAAGCTCGGCGACATTGAGGAGGCCGCCGCGGCCTACCAGCAACAACTCACGACGTTCCCCGGCTCCAACACGGCCGCCCGCGCCCAATCGGAATGGACCCGCCTTCACCAACGCTATCCCGACCAGGTGGAGGATCCCTTCGCCATCGAAGCGCTGGAGGATGTCCTCGCCGAGGACGATCCCACGGCGCCGCTGGCCGATCCCATGATGGATATGCCGCCCGGACCGCCCATCGACGGTCCGCCCATTGCCGGCCCCGACGAAGCGCCGCCCGCCACGCCCATGGAGCCTGGCGCGCCCGGCGAGATGCCCATGGATCCGCAGGTCATCCCCATGGAGCCCGGGGAAGAGGCCCCAGGGGACATGCCGTTAGAGCCTCAGGTGATTCCCATGGAGCCCGGCGAGGAAGGGCCCAGCGAGCCCATCGTCCCGGATCTGGACGTGGAAATGGACCCGGCGGCGCCGGAAACGGACGAGATCCCCATGGAGATCCCCGATCTGGACGGATTGGCGCCGGCCCCGCCAGCCGATGAGGCGCCCGAAATCGATCTCGAGGACGGGCCCGGCCTTCTCCCGGAGGACGATGGGACGGACAACGGCGGGGAAGCCGGGGAAGCGGACGCGCCGGACGGCGAGGACGAACCAGAGTAGCGCGGCGCGGCGCCGACACCAAAGGCGGTCTGGCCTAGTCCTAACAGAGAAACATCGCGGCGGTCCGCGCGCGGAAGCGCCTCCGGACCGTGGCGGAAGGCGGCAAGCGGAGGAGAACATGCGACTGACAGGGTGGTCCATCGCCGTGGCGCTGTGCATGGCGGGGGCGGCCGCGCCCACGTGGGCGGCCGAATCCGGCGATGGCGGGAACCGGGGCATGCTCGTAAACCGGGCGCCGTCCGGCGGCGATCAGCGCGCCGCCCAGGCGCCGGACAGCGCGCAACGGGGTCTCGTGGTCACCCGGGACCGGCCCGGCGAGCCCGTCTTGCTTTCGGGACGGCAGCGGGAAGACAACCCCGGGAGCGGCGGCCAGAACCCCGCGCCCGTGACAAGCGAAGCCACCCCCGTATCCACAGACACGAGTCCCTCGCCCGAGGAAGAAGCCGCCGCGCCGCCGCCCATCGCGGACGCCGAAGAGGCCGAGACGCCCCCCTTGGCGCCATGGGACGCGCAACTCCCCCCCGCCCCGGAGGCCTACGACGACATCGAAGCGCTGTGGGAAGCCCTGGAAATCGAGCCCACCCCGGGCGCGGTCAACGCGTATCGCGATGAGATTCAGCAGCTTCTCGACGAAGAGCGCATCGAATTGGATGTCTTCTACCGGGCCTTGGAGGAAGATCCAGACTTTGAACGAGTCCCCATGACCCTCGGCGAAGCCATCCGCGCCGCCCTGGCGAATAACGAAGACATTCTCGTGGCCTCGTACGAGCCGGGCAAATTCGAGGCCGACCTCCTCGCCGCCCACGGCGAATTCGACCCCATGGCCAACGCGGGCGCCTCCTACACGCGCACCCAGGAGACCGCGCCCTCCGACGTGGCGGCCTTCGGCGGCATCGACGTCCTCGAGTCCCACACCAGCCAGGCCAGCGTGGGCGTCGGCGGCCTGCTCCACTGGGGCACGGCCTACGACATCACCTTCAACATGACCCGGGACCAGTCGACCTTCACGCGGATGCAAGAGGAATGGGGCGGCCGCCTCGCCCTCACGCTGCAACAACCCTTGCTGCGGGGCCGCGGCCAGGACGTGAACCTCACGCGCATCCGCGCCGCCCAGCACGCGCGCCAGATGGCGGGCGAACAGTTGCACATGGCCGTGATGAGCACCATCACGGAAGTCATCAAGGCCTACTGGGACGTGGTGGGCGCCCAGGAGACGGTGCGCGTCCAGGAAGAATCCCTGGCCAACGCCGAGCGCCTCCTCGAAATCAATCGGCGCCGTCTCGAAATCGGGGCCGCCGCCTCCATCGACGTGCTCCAAGCCGAGGCGGGCGTGGCCGCGCGCCAAGGCGATCTCATCTCCGCCCGCTCCCAACTGCGCAACACCCAGGACCGGCTCAACCAGATGTTGAACGTCCGGGACGACGGCTACCTCGCCCGGGCGGGCATCCTCCCCGTCGAGGAATTGGAAATTCATGACCCCGAACTGGACGAACGGACCAGCGTGCAGCGGGCCCTCGACAACCGGCCCG
>SLHB01000485.1 GCA_007136375.1 Candidatus Hydrogenedentota bacterium | reverse complement strand
GTGAACGGCCTCATCGTGGACGGCAAGTTGGCCGCGCCCGGGGCTGTGTTCGCCGCGGCCGCGCTGGGCACGGGTTCGGATCTCGCCCGATCCCTCGGAGCGCCGCGGGCCCATCATCGCGCGGCGGCGATGCTCGCGAGCGCGCGGATTATCCCCGTTGACGTGGGCCGCATCGACTGCGTGGACGACGACGGCGCGCCGGTAACGCGGCACTTCATCAACGTGGCCAGCTTCGGCATCGGGGGCGAGGTCGCCTGCCGGGTCAACCGGAGATCGAAGCGGCTTGGCGGCTGGGGCAGCTTCTTTGTGGCGGTCCTTGGCGCCTTGCGCCGCTTCGAGTCCCCGGAGATGCACATCGAGACGGACGGCTTCGAACACAGGGGCCGGGTCATTGAGGCGGCCGCCGCCAATGGCGCGTACTACGGCGGCGGCATCCATCTGACGCCGGAGGCGCGCCTCGACAGCGGGCGCCTGGAACTCACCGTCATCCACGAGATCTCTTTCTGGCGCGCCCTGCCCCGCTTATGGGCGCTTTACCGGGGCGAACTGGGCCGCTTGCCTCATTTGGCCGCTCGAGTCTCCGCCCGGCAGATCCACATCTCCGCGGACCGGCCCATTCGCGTCAACGCGGACGGCGAGCTGCCGGGCTGGCTTCCCGCGACAGTAACGGTGCTCCCCGGCGTCCTTCCCATCTGCGCGGCGCCCGATCCCTGAGGCGCGGATCCACGCGCCGGCCGCTCATTGCCGGGGGATGAACGATTCGCCGTCCGCCAGGCTGTGGGCCATCCCGTTCATGGGGCAGGCCCCACACTCCATGCGGTCGTCGCCGTCTCCCGATGGCGCGGGATCGTGAGCCATCTTGGCGGGCTTGACGCCCAGCCGGTCCATCTCCCAAGCCACGAAACCGCCGAGGGTTCGGCCCAACTCTTGATAGAAGGGAATGGCGGCGTGCTGCTCCAGCCGCGCGGCGAACCCGCCCGCCCAACACCCCACGTGATCAGCGAGGAAGGCCTTGCGCGCGTCCCGGGTTATGCTGGCCGCTTCGTCCATGCCCGCGTGAACCGCATGGGCCTCCTTCTGACACAGAAGGGACAGAAACTCCAGCTCCAGCGCCAGGTGATCGGGGCGATCAGCGGCCTCGGGCGTCACGGCGACGCCGAAGGCGCGGTAGAACCCCTGGATGTCCGCGAGCTCCTGGCTATGACGGGCCGTCGGCGCATAGGCCGCGGTGTACAGGGTTTCGTACGGCGGAACGGGCGGCTTGCGCCCCGGGCCAAAGAGGCGCGTGTGCTCCATCCCGGCGTCGTCGCGGCGAGCGATGACTGCGTCTCCCAGGGACAGGAGGCGGATCCCGGCGTCCCTCCACTCTGGCGTTAGCCCGCCCGCGCGGGCGGCGGCTTCAAGCCGGAAGGCCGGCGTCTCCCAAGCGCCCATGGGGCCGCCGGGTCCAGGATACGCCAGGCCCGTGGCCAGAAGCAGGTACATCCCGGCGACTCCGTTGAGATCCGCGGCCGTTCTATCCTGAGCAAGCCCAGGGTCATGACTCATGACGCGTCCTCCTGTTCTTGTGTGGGAATAAAGGCGATGCGGAATACGGCGAGGGCCAATCCGATCATCGCCAGCCCCGCCATGGCGAAGGGCCACCACGGCGTCTCCACGGCCACTGGCGCCTCCACGGCGGGCCGGGGCGGCCCGCCGATTTCCAACGGACGCCATATCAAGGACACGGATTTTTGGCCGCCCCGATCGCCCGACGCTCCGTCCCATACCGCGACGTTGAAGCTGGTTTCTCCGCCGACCTCGAAGCCGGCGTCTCCCTCGTGGCCGGTGTCAAAGGCCCGTTGAAACACCACCTTCCAGCGGCCGTCCTCCCATTCACCACGGCCTTGCACGGGCTGTTGCGGCAAAGTAGCGAGGGTGTTGAAGCCAGCGGAAATGGTGTTCTCGACGGGCGTCGCCCGTTCGCGCATGGCGCGCCAGTTGCCCGCCGCGAGCGCCGCCCGCCAGGAGGTTTCGCCCAGTTCGCTCATGACCTCGTCGGCGTAGGGGGCGCCGTGGGGCGGGTGAACCCGGTCCACGTCGGCCAAGGCGCCTTCGTCAATGTCCCGCTGCCAAGCCGCTTGCCATTGCCAGATGTTGACGGGATTCACTTCGTCCCCCATGAACGGCGATGGTATCACGCCGGCCTCAACGGGGAATTGGATGGCCGCCGCGTCCCCAAAGGCGTCTCCCGCCGCCAGATCCATCTCTGGCGCGGGATCGGCCCAGCTCATGAGGAAGGCGATATTTCGCCCATTGTGAAGGCCCCGCACCTCCACTTCGGTGACGTGGCCGCCGCCCCACGGAATGGTCAGCGTCTGGGCAGTTAACCCAATCGTCACGGGCGGCGCGTCGTCCCACATGCCGGCGGCGGGATCGATGGGAAGCTCCGCGTCGACATACGGAACGACCAGCCCATCATCGTCCATTTGCGCGGCCGCTGGCCCCGCGAAGGGGAGCAGCAGCACGCTTGTAAGGATCGCGGCCCAGAAAGCGCGCGGATTCAGAATAAACACGGCAGAACCCCCCTCCCTCACGGCGTGTTGTGCCGGTAAGCCTGATGCTTCTCGTCATAGAACGGCCGGATTTCCGACGGTTCGCGCAGCGGCGAGCGGACGAGCTCCCGCCCGTCTTCCGAGTACCCGTAGGCGTAGCCGCCGGCGACACGGAACCGGTCGATCCACTTGTCCGTTGAACCGAACAGCGTCAAGCAGCCGAGGAGCTGTTGATCCTCCTCCAGGGTCTCGTACACCTCGACGGCCTCCTTGTATCCCGGGCCGAACATCTGCTTGAGATACCGGCCGGGCACATGGACCGGCGGAATGTAGTAGATGTTCGGCTCCAACCCCGCTTGCGGATACAAGGGCAAGGCCAGCTTCTTGACGTGGACGATGTAGTCCATCGGCTTTTCCGGGTCCGCCTGATCCGGGGGACTGATCCAGCCGTTCAGCCGGATGCGGCCAATGCACGTCGTAACGCAACGGGTCTGATAGCCCTGCTCGATGAGGGGATAGCACCCGATGCATTTCTCGCTGGTGCGGGTCACCGAATTGGGGAGCACCTTCTTGTACGGACAGGCCTTCATGCATTCGCCGTAGCCTCGGCACCGCTCCTGGTCGATGAGCACCACCCCGTCTTCTTCCCGCTTGTAAATGGCGCCGCGGGGACACGCGGTGATACACGCGGCGTAGGTGCAGTGGTTACAGATGCGCGGCAAGTAGAAGTTCCAGACGTCATGGGGCGTGCCGAACGCTTGGCCTTGCTCCACGCTGCCGCAGGGTTCGTCTTCACCGATGTTCGGGTGGGCCCAATCCTGGTCCTCCGGGAGGTATCCGTTCGCTTGGGTTCCCTGGGGCGCGGATTCGAAGACGGTCTCGCCGCCGTACGTCTCGCCCTCCCACTGATGAAAGCCAAGGAGCTTCATGAGGCGTACGTCCCAGCCCAGGGGATAGAATCCGTAGGGCTTGGTTTCGACGTTGTTCCAGAACATGTGCTCCTGGCCACGCCCGCTCGTCCACGTTGTCTTGCACGCGATCGTGCACGTCTGACAGGCGATGCACTTGTTCGTGTCGAACACCGCCGCGAATTGCCGCTTGGGACGGGATTCCTCGTAGGGGAAATCCATCTCGCGGTTGATTTGCCAGTTCCAAACCTTGGGCATTGCTTCTTCCCCCTGCAGGGTTAATCCTCGTCCACGTAACGGCCTTCGAGATAGGCCTTCATGTCGTCGCTTTCATAGGTCGGCCGGTATCCGAGGGCGGCGGGGCGCCACAGGCCTTCGCCGTCGAGGCCGCCGGCCTCGGCCTTCGCAATCTTCACGAACGACTCCTTCGGCGCGCCCACGGGACAATGGACATCGGCCAAGAATCCCTGACCGATGCTCTGGCCAAAGCCCTCCTTGCGCACGAGAGAGTCTGTCATGAGCGTGGGCCGCAGCCACGCCCGCGTCGCGCTCTGGTGACCGCCGTAGCGGAACATGGCTTGGTAGTTTGTTTCCGGATTGCGCGCCAGCTTGTCTTCCCGGGTCT
>SLHB01000342.1 GCA_007136375.1 Candidatus Hydrogenedentota bacterium | reverse complement strand
GGCGTCACGGCTCCGCGCGGACCGCTTTCGCGCGAATCCGCGGCCACCGGCAACCGAATCGGCGGGGGACTCATGAACGAAAAGCTGACACTCGAAGATATCGACGTCAAGGGCAAGCGCGTCCTGATGCGCGTGGATTTCAACGTGCCGCAGAATGACGATGGTTCGGTCCGGGACGACACCCGGATACGCGCGGCCCTGAAAAGCATTGAATATGTCCGCGAGCAGGGCGGCAAGCTCATCCTCATGTCGCACTTGGGGCGCCCCAAGGATCCCGCTAAGGCGGCGACCGAGGAAGAAAAGAAGCAAATTCAGGCGGCCAACGCCAAGTTCCGCATGGACCCCATCACGAAGCGCCTCGGCGAACTGACCGGCGCAACCGTCGTCAAGACCGACGTCCTCGTGGGCGAGGAGGTGGATAAGGCGGTGGCGGCCATGAAGCCGGGCGACATCGTTCTCCTGGAAAACACGCGGTTTCATCCGGGCGAGACGAAGAACGACCCGGAACTGTCCAAGGAATTGGCGAAGCTGGCGGACGTCTACGTAAGCGACGCCTTTGGCAGCGTGCACCGCGCCCACGCCTCCACGGCGGGGGTGTGCGACCATGTGGGGCAGAGCGCCGCGGGCTTCCTGGTAGCCAAGGAGATGGCCTACTTCAACCAGGTATTGAAGGCGCCGGAACGGCCTCTCGTGGCGATCCTCGGCGGCGCTAAAGTCTCCGACAAGATTACCGTGATCGAAAACCTGTTGAATCTCGTGAACACCCTTATCATCGGCGGCGGCATGGCCTACACCTTCTTGAAGGCCAAGGGCTATGAAGTAGGCGGCTCGCTCCTGGAGGCGGACAAGGTCGACGTGGCCAAGGAGCTCATGAAGAAGGCCCACAACCACAATGTGGAGCTGCTGCTGCCCGCGGACACCGTCGTGGCCGACGCGTTCTCGAACGACGCGAACACGAAGATCGTCGACGCGGACAGCATGGAAGCGGGCTGGCAAGGACTGGACATCGGCCCAGAGACCACAAAGGCCTTCTGCGACGCCATTCGGAAATCGCGGACGGTTGTATGGAATGGGCCAGTGGGCGTCTTCGAAATGGAAAAGTTCAGCCACGGATCCAAGGCGATTGCCGAAACCTTGGCCGCCAGCGATGTTATCAGCATTATCGGCGGCGGCGACACGGCGGCGGCGGTGAATGTCTTCGGTGTGGCGGACAAGATGTCCCATGTATCGACGGGCGGCGGCGCTTCCCTCGAAATGCTGGAGGGCAAGGAACTGCCCGGGCTCGCCGCATTGACGGACAAGGCGTAAGCGGTTTTTCTTCGGAGCGGGCGATGCGTTACACTGCCCCTTCGAATTGCAGTTGGAAATGGAAAGCTACCCGGCTCTCGGGTGTCCGCGGCATGGAGCGGCATGCTGGGAGCCGGGCGGATGACCGTAACACAATGGAAGCGCGCCAACTATGACAATGACAAAGGACCGGAAGGAAGAGCTCATCCGGCAGTACGGCCACCGGGAAGGCGACACGGGGTCGCCCGAGGTGCAGATCGCGCTGCTGACGGAGCGTATTAACCACTTGACGGAGCATTTCAAGATTCACAAGAAGGACTTTGCCGGCCGGCGCGGGCTGTTGAAGCTCGTGGGCCGGCGGCGGCACCTCTTGGACTACCTCCGCGACAACGACATCGAACGGTACCGGACCATCATCCAGTCCCTTGGCTTGCGCAAGTAGGCCAAACGGCCTTGCCTGGTGTGTCCGTCCGGACCAGCCATGTGAAAACACCGGCTATAACTAATATGACGTGCGCGGAACGTTGTGGGAGGCGTTCCACGAACCACGGAGAAAGCGTACTATGAGTGAACGTCTCTCGGTTGATGTTGGATCAACCACCCTCACATTCGAAACCGGGCGCATCGCCAAACAGGCCCACGGGTCCGTGCTGGTGACTTCCGGCGACGCCATGGTCTTGTCGGCCGTGTGCTTTTCGCCGGAGGCGCGTCCGGGCCAAGATTTCTTCCCCCTTACGGTGGACTACCGCGAGAAAAGCTTTTCCGCCGGTAAGATTCCCGGAAACTTCTTCCGCCGCGAAGGCCGGCCCAGCGAACGCGAGATCCTCGTGTGCCGGTTGACGGACCGGCCCCTGCGTCCCTTGTTTCCCAAGGGTTTCCTCAACGAGGTGCAAGTCTTCTCCACCGTCTACTCGGCGGACAACGAAAGCAACCCCGACGTCATGTCCATCAATGGCGCCTCCGCGGCCCTGCACCTTTCCCCCATCCCCTTCGAGGGTCCGGTGGGCGCGGTGCGTCTCGGCATTATCGACGGTGAGTTGGTGGTCAACCCCGCCATGAGCGAGGAGAACATGGATCTCGAGCTGGTCATCGCCGGCACGAACGAGGCCATCCTCATGGTGGAAGGCGCCGCCGATGAAGTGAGCGAAGAAACCCTCGTGGACGCCTTGGAGCTTGGTCACCGGCACATCCGCGAGATTTGCGCGTGCATTGAGGAACTGCGGGAACGCGCGGGTCAACCCAAGGTGGCGTTCGAGGCGCCCGAGCTCGACCAGGCCGTCGTGAACGACGTCAACGAATACGCCAAGGACAAGATTCTCGGCGCCCTGGAGAACAAGGAAAAGCACCCGCGCTACGCGGCGCTGGACGCCGTGAAGAAGGACGTAAAGGCCGCTTTCGAGGAGCGGTACGGCCCGGAGAAATATGAAGAGAAGGCCGCCGACGTCGCGAAAGCCTACAGCGACTTAGTCAAGCAATTGATGCGCGAACAGATCGTCCGCGACAACCGGCGCGTCGACGGCCGCGGCCTGACGGATGTCCGCCCCATCGATATCGAGGTGGGCATTCTCCCCCGGGTTCACGGCTCTTGCTTGTTTACCCGGGGCGAAACCCAGGCCATCGTCACCACCACGCTGGGCACGAGCCGGGACGAACAACGGCTTGACGAGCTGACGGGCGAAGAGTTTCGCCGTTTCATACTCCACTACAACTTCCCGAGTTGGTCCGTAGGCGAAGTGAAGCGCATCATGGGGCCCGGCCGCCGCGAAGTGGGCCACGGCAAACTGTCCGAACGCGCCCTGCAATGCGTCCTGCCCCTGGACGAAAACCTGGACCCCGAATTCGATCACGACTTTCCCTACACGGTCCGGGTCGTTTCCGACGTCACCGAAAGCAACGGCTCCAGCTCCATGGCGACGGTGTGCGGCGGCTCCCTCAGCTTGATGGACGCGGGCGTGCCCATCAAATCGCAGGTCGCGGGCGTGGCCATGGGCCTGATTCAGGAAGGGGAAGAGATCCGCATCCTCACCGACATCCTCGGCGACGAAGATCACTTGGGCGACATGGACTTCAAGGTGGCCGGCACGGACAAGGGCGTGACCGCTTTGCAGATGGACATCAAGATCAAGGGCCTGAGCCGGGAGCTCATGACCCAGGCCTTGGAGCAAGCGCGGCAAGCGCGGCTCCATGTCCTGGACGCCATGAACAAGTGCCTGTCCGCGCCCAGACAGGACATCTCCCAATACGCGCCGCGCATCTTCACGATCAAGATCGATCCCGACAAGATTCGCGACGTGATCGGGCCGGGCGGCAAGGTCATCCGCGAGATCCAGGCTCAGAGCGGCGCGGAGATCGAAATCCAGGATGATGGAAGCGTGAATGTCGCGGCGGCCAGCCGGGAAAACGCCGATGAAGCCATCAAGATGATCCAAGCCATCACGGCGAGCCCCGAGATTGGCCAGATCTACGACGGCACGGTGAGCCGCATCATGCCCTTTGGCGCCTTCGTCAGCATCATGGGCGGCAAGGAAGGGTTGGTGCACATCTCCGAACTGGCGCCGGGCCGCGTCGAGGAAGTCTCGGACGTCCTCAAGATCGGCGATGAAGTGAAGGTGAAGCTCGTCGAGATCGACAAAATGGGCCGGATCAACCTGTCCAAAGTCGAAGCCGACCGCGATCTTGGCCTCGTTCCGCCAGCCGACCCGGACGCCCCAGGCGGGCGCGGCGGCGGTGGCCGGGATAGCCGGGGCGGCGGAGGCCGCCGGGGCGGCGGCGGTGGTGGCG
>SLHB01000187.1 GCA_007136375.1 Candidatus Hydrogenedentota bacterium | reverse complement strand
GGCTCTGGCTCTGGCTCTGGCGCGAGGGGAAGCGGCGGATCGGGCTCCAAACCTGGCGCCGGCGGGCCGTCGAGACGGTCAAACTCGGCGGGCTCTTCTAAGAAGGGCGCGATGCGATCGCCTTGGATATCGAAGGGATCGGACGCGCGGGCCATATGCTCGGCGATAAGGTCCGTGGCGTCCGGCGCTTCGGCGGAGGGCTCGGCCGCTTCCACAAGTTGGCGCGCGGCCTCTTCGGGTTGAAGCCGGAAGGTGAGGGGCTCGGATCTTTCCGGGCTCGGAAGGGGGGCGTCCACCCGCGCCATGGGCGCCGCCAAGAGCAAGAGCGCTATGTGGGCCGCGACGGATATAATGGACGCCGTGGCCATGCGGGTGCGGTAGGTCATGGATGAAGAGGGTGCTCCGCGTTTGCCCGCATTGTAGCAAATCCATCCGGGCCCGGCGCAAAGGACAAGCCCGGCGATTGGCGTGGCGGCGGGCGGCTTGAAAAAGCGGCGCGGAGATTGGGAACCTAGAGCGAGACGGCGGGGTTCAACGGGATAGAGTCATGACGGACACACAGCCAAGGGATTCCGATGATTGGGCGCTTGTCGCGCGGGCCCGTGGCGGCGACGTCCGGGCGTTTGAGACGTTGGTTCGCCGTTATCAGAATCCCGTGATTGCGTTTTGTTACCGGATGGCTGGGTCGTATGAAGACGCGGAGGACTTGGCGCAAGAGAGTTTTGTACGGGTCTACCGCGCGTTGGACAGACTCACGCCCCGGGCGCAGTTTACGACGTTTCTGTTCGGGGTGGTCCGCAACCTTACGTTGAATCATTTGCGCAACGGTAAGCGCCGGGGCCGCGATCGTTCCGCCCCGCTCGGCGAAGAAGACCAGTTTCTTGAAGACAGCGCGGCGGGCGTCCAGCCCGATAGCGCGGCCCGCCTGAGCGAGACGGAGGATTTGCTTGCCGAAGCGCTGGAAGCCCTGTCTCCAGAGCACAAGGAAGTCATTGTGCTACGGGAATTGCAGGGCATGGATTATGAAAGCATTGCCGAAGTCACTTGCTGCCGAAAAGGCACGGTGAAGAGCCGGCTCGCCCGCGCCCGCGAACATTTGCGCAAACGGCTGACCGAGCTTGGAGTGACTTTACAGTAAGTTTAACGGCGAATGCAAGAACGGAATATTGGATGGCGAAGCGATGAATAACCGTCACGTGTTCGATGAACTCCCCGCCTTTCTCGACGGCGAGGCGAAGGACGCGGAGCGCATAGCGCGGCACATTGAAGCGTGCCCGGACTGCGCCCGGGAGGCGGCGGCCCTCCGCGCGTTGTCCCAAGGGTTGCGCGCGCTGCCGCGCCCGGAGGCGCGGCCTGGATTCCGGGGCCGGGTGATGGCGCGCGTCGCCGAGGAAGCGGAGCGGAAGCGGGAGCCGTTCTTGGCGGGCCGTTGGGCCCATTGGGCCGTGACCGGCGTTGCCGCCGCGGCGCTCATCGCGGTGGCGGGGTTCATGGCCACCATGGACAATGGAGAGGACCCCAACGGCTCCCTTCCGATCGCCGCGCCGCCGCCCGCCGATCCCGCAAACGAAGCGACGCCCGGGGAAACGGTGGCGTACGAGGAGGATTGGGAATTCGCGCCGGAATGGGAGTACGCGCTGGAGAGCGGCGTCTCCGCGGAGGCCGCGGAGGCCATTCTGGTCCTGCTGTTGGAAGAAGAGCCGTGGCTTGACGATATGCTGACGGCCTATGATACCGAGAGAGAACTGGATCTGCTCCTGGCCAACATGACGGACGGCGAAGCCGGCGCTTTCGCCATGCTGCTGGCCGATTACGCAGAAGGGAGATAGCACTTAATGAGCTACATTTCATGGCGCGGTACGCGCCTGGGGATGGCGGCGGTTGTTATTGCCGCCGGCCTGACGGCAGGGTTCGCCGCCGCCGGAGAAGATCGTGACGATACCTGGCGTGGGGAAGACCCCCGGGAAATGGTGGAGACCGTGCTGATGGCGCGGCTGGCGAAGGCCCTGGAGCTGTCCGAGGAAGAGACCGTGATGGTCGTGCAGCGCTTCCAGGACTACCGGAGCGAGCTTCACGCCATGGTCCGAGAGCACCAAGACTTGGTGAGGTCCCTCCGCGAGAACCTTCGGGAGGAGGACCCGGACGAGGGCGAAATAGAGGAGCGTTTGGAAGCCGTCATTGAGCAAGAGAAGGCGATAGCGAACCACCGCCATGAGACTTTCAAGGCCGTGGGCGAGGACCTGACATCCTTGCAGCAAGCCCGCTTGTATGTGTTTATGCAGGATTTCGACGCGGACATGCGCCGGCTCATCCACCGGGCCCGGGAAAGCTGGCGCGAACGCGAGAGGGATAGTGGCGACGGACGCCGCGACGAGTCCCGCGGCGGCGACGCCTACGAACGGGAGAATCGCTCTAGCAACGAGGGCGGCGAGGAGAACGCTTGGCTTGACCCGATGACGTTGGCCTACCTCGACAGTGAGAACAACATGGTTCTGGAAACGGACCTTAACCGGTGTGAAACCCAAGCGCTGGCGGCTTTGTTGGCCGATTGCGCGCTGGGTAGGAAACGACAGTGAACGAGGGAGTAACCGTACCGATGAAACAGACTGTATTGCGCGCGCTGTGCGCGGGATTGGCGATGGCCGTGGGCTTTGCTTGGACGGCTGGCGCCCAGGAAGAGCGCGAGGACCGGCGCCAGCGCATGGAAGAGCGCCTTGAGCGCATCGCCGAAGAGCGCGGCGTGTCCGTCGAAGAGCTTCGCGAAGAGATGGCCGAACGGCGCGGTGAACGCGCTGGGCGCGGCGGTCCGGGCGTCCGGCAACGCGGCGAAGGTGAAGGCAACCCTCGCCCTGGCAATCCCCCCAGTCCCGAAGCCATGGAGCGGCGCCTTGAAGCCCTGGCCGAAGAACGGGGCGTGACCGTCGAAGAACTCCGTGAAGAGATGGCAGAGCGGCGCGGCGCACGCGCTGGGCGCGGCGAAAGCAATCCCCGCGCCGGCAATCCGCCGAGCCCCGAAGCCATGGAGCAGCGCCTTGAAGCCTTGGCCGAACGGCGCGGCGTGAGCGTCGAAGCGCTTCGCCAAGAGATGGCCGAGCGCCGCCAGCAGCGGGAACAGCGCCTTGAAGAACGGGGCGGCAATCCCAGTGAAACCCGTGGCCGCTGGCAGGAACGCAGTGGCGAGGGGCGGGAAGGCCGCCGTTCGTCCGGCCGCACGGAATAAACCGGACTTCCAGCTCTAGCCACTTGGCTCTACACGGCCTCATCGGCCGTCTCTCTTAGCCCTCCCGCCCCCTAAGCGGCGCAACGGCCTTGGGGATGTTCC
This sequence comes from Candidatus Hydrogenedentota bacterium, assembly GCA_007136375.1. Classification (GTDB taxonomy): domain Bacteria; phylum Hydrogenedentota; class Hydrogenedentia; order Hydrogenedentales; family SLHB01; genus SLHB01. Next base: position 11,601 of record SLHB01000187.1, on the reverse strand, counting down.
GGCCCGCCCCGGACATCGCCCAAGGCCGTTCGCGATCTGTAGTCTACCATATTTCGCACGCAAAAGCGAATAATGCATCAGCCTCTGTAAAGCGTCGCGGATTCACCTTTTTGGCGGCGGCGAAATGCCGCTTACCGAAGGCCGTACAGGGGAGTGTACTTCTCCGCGAGATAGCGCAGGAAGGGGCCGCTTTCCGGCGGTTTGCCAGTGACTTCCGCGATCATCTCCGCCGCGGTGTAGCGGCGTCCCTGCTGGTGGATGCGGGCGCGGAGCCACTGCAGCAGGGGTTGGAACTCGCCAGCGCGGACGTGGTCCCACAGGCCGGGCAACTCCTCCAAGATCCGCTCCAGAATCTGCGCGGCGTAGAGGTTGCCAAGGGCGTAGGTGGGGAAGTAGCCCATCGCTCCGTGGGACCAGTGAATGTCTTGCAGGCACCCCCGGGCGTCGTCCGGCGTCTCCAGCCCGAGAAAGTCGCTCACCTTCCCGTTCCACGCGGCGGGCACATCGGCTACGGCGAGTTCGCCCTCAATGAGCGCGCGCTCGATCTCGAAGCGGAGAATGATGTGGAGATTGTAAGTGCATTCGTCGGCTTCCACGCGGATAAGGGATGGCTCCACAGTGTTGACGGCGGCGTAGATCTGTTCCGCCCCCACGCCTTCGAGCGCTTCCGGGAAGTACTCGCGCATGACGGGCGCGTAGCGCTCCCAAAAAGGCAGGCTCCGGCCGACACAGTTCTCCCACATGCGGGACTGGGACTCGTGGATGCCTAGCGAAACGGGACCGGCCAAGGGGGTGCGCCAGTCCTTGGCGCTGTAGCCTTGTTCGTAGAGGGCGTGACCGCCCTCGTGAAGCGACCCCATGAGGCCGGAGAACGGGTCGTCCTTGGCGAGGCGGGTGGTTACACGGACGTCGTTTACGTCGAAAGCCGTGGTGAACGGATGGACGGAACGGTCTTGGCGTCCCGCCTCCATGTCGTAGCCGATGTCTTCGAGAATCCGGATGCTGAAGGCCCACTGTGCGTCTTCGCTCCAATCGCGCTTGAGCCACGGGGCCCGAGGCCGTTGAGACGCGTTCGTGATGCGCTGGACAAGGTCCCGCTGCTCCCGGGCGAGGGTCTCGAAGATGGGCGCTATCGTCTCGGCGGTGACGCCGCGCTCGTAGTCTTCCAACAGCGCGTTGTAAGGCGTCCCTTCGTAGCCCATGTAGTCCGCTTTTCGCCGGTTGAGCTCGACGATTCGGGCCAAATTCGGCTCGAACTGGCGGAAATCCGATTCTTTTCGCGCCTTAACCCAAACGTGATACGCCTTGCTCTGCTCTTCGGCGAATTCGCGGACAAAGGCCTCGGGCAAGCGGGTCGCGCGGTCATAGTCGTAGCTGGCGACCTCGACCAGCTTGGCCGCGTCCGGGTCGAGGCTGTCCCGGCGGTCTTCCAGGGCCTTGAGCAGGTCTCCCGTTTCCGGCGCGGTGAAGAAGCGGTGCGCCAGCCCCGACAGGGTGGCCAGTTGCCGGCCCCGGGCCTCCGCGCCCTTGGGCGGCATGAACACCTCCTGATCCCAATGCAGGAGGGCGCCCGCGTGGCGCAGGTCTACGTATTCGCCAAGCCGTTCGCGCAACTGCCCCAGCAAATCTTCCGTCATAGCTCGTCCTTCCGTGGTTCGGTACGGTTCTTACCGGCCGCGCCCGTCTTCGAGGGGCTCCTCGGGCGCCGCCTCCACGGAGGCGCCCACGGCGATTTCGCCGCCGCGCACGACCCGGCCGTGCACGCCCGCCCGGACACCGGGCCGCAAGGCCTGCTCCAAGCCGGGGTGGTATTCGTTCATGAGCTCGCAGGGCTTTGTCTCGCCGAGGATGTCCAGCCACACTTCGCCCACGGCGAGGCGGCGTCCGATGCAATCGGGCAGCCACAACCCCTCAATCAGCAGGTTGGCGCGGCGGGTGTGCCATGGCAGCTCGGTGTTCAGTTCGGCGAGCGTTTCCCGCCACTGTTCTAGGGATAGCAGCGTGAGTCCCCGTCGCGGCGACACGCGGATGTCCTCGACAAGGCCGCCATTGGCCTTGGCCGTCGCTCGCGACAGCTCCCGCATGGGTCCCTTCTTGGCCGAACGAACGGCGATTCCGGCGACGCGCCCGGGGCCAAGTCCGCTGGTCATCGGCATCCATTCCTTTCCTGGCGCCCGGGTCGGCTCATGCGTGGCGCCGGTAAGCCTCAACAATTTGGCCGAGAAACGCGGCTTGATCGCCGCTCCAATAGGCGTCGGAGAAGATCTCCACCTCATGATAGCCGTCGAATCCCGCCTCCTCCAGCCAACCGCGGATTTGGCGCAGGGCGATGCAGCCCTCGCCCATGAGACCCCGGTCCGTGACGAGGCCGCGCGTCGGCGTGCGCCAGTCGCAGATGTGATAGGACAACAGGCGGGGCCCGCAGCGGCGAATCTCCCGCTCCAAGTCCGGATCCCACCAAACGTGGTACACGTCTACCGTCACGCCTAGGTTGGGATGGCCGATGGCGGCGGCCATGTCGTTCGCTTGTTTCAGCGTAATCACGGCGGACCGATCGTCGGCGTACATGGGATGGAGCGGCTCAATGGCGAGTTTTATCCCCGTCGCTTCCGCGTGGGGCAGGACAGCTTCAATGCCAGCGGCGATCTGAGCGCGGCCGGCCTCCAGGGGCATGCCTGGCACGGCGCCCGGCACGAGCACGACGAGGGGCGCGCCAATGGCGGCGGCGATATCGATCACTTCAAGGTTGTCCGCGATGTTGGCCTCGCGTTGGGCCTTCGTCTCGGCGGGGAAGAATCCGCCCCGGCACAGGCTCACCACGGCAAGGCCGCTGTCCGCAAGCCGTTTCGCGGCTTCCGCCGCCCCGATGGGCTCCACGTGGTTGCGCCACACCGTGACGCCCGCCACGCCGGCGCTGGCATAGTGCTCCAGCGCCTCCGCGAGGCTCCAAGGCTTCGTCGTGATGGTGTGAACGCAGAGTTTCGACAGATCGGTTATCGCTTTGGCCATGGTTGCTCCATTCCCCGGTTGTCCCGGCGTGCTTTGCGCCGACGGCCGTCACCTTACCGCGCGGACCGCTCCGGCGCAACTCCACGGCGGCGGTGCGGCGGCCAACGCGGAACACAGCGCGGCGCCTGGGAGTTTTATGAGGTACACTAATCGGTAAAGCGCACGGCCCGTCTGGGCGCGGCCCTTGAATACAAGCGCGGCGGCGGCGTCCTAACCCCATAGGCGCGCCCCGCGCGTCCCCTCGTCACAGCAGAGGAGCCCCGTTTTTCATGCTGATCCGGCTGTTGATTCTCCTCCTGGCCGCGCCGGCCTTGGCCTTCGCCGGCGCTCCTTCGGCGGAATCCGCCTACCGCCCGCCCCTGGCCAAGAGCGCATACGAAGCCGAGCTGCACCCCATACCGCAGACCGTCCTGCGCCAAATCCTGGCCCATTGGCGCGAGACCCGGGTGTTCCGTGACTTCGAAGGCGTCAATGATTTGCTGAAAACGGCGCCGCCAGACGGTGTTCCCGGCGTCTTGTACATCGGCGAGCATATGCCCGTGGACCTGGCGCCGGAAGACCTCTTCTACGACCATTTCGTCGACCAGGGCGGCGCGCATGGCTTTCTCGCCGCCGTGCAATCCGCGGACGCCGAGGGGCTGCGCCTCGAAGTGGACCTGAGCCTGCTCGGGCCGGGCAACGAGCTGTGGCTCATCGATCCCCACGAGCCCCGGGCCTTCGGCCCGTACACGGAGACGCCGCCCGGCGCGGGCCCAGTGTGGCTGCCCGTGACGGAAGGGGACACGGCCGTCCTGTACGTCCGCGCCCAGACGGCCGACACGCCTCTGGTCTGGGTGCGCGAACTGTCCCACATCTACCGCTCGACCGAGGACGTCTTCAAGGTGCTGGACTGCCACGTCAATGTGGCCTGCGACACCCGGTCCGGCGTGGAGGACCTGGCCTCGGCCGTAGGCCGCGTCGTGATCTCCTCCGACGGCCGCACCGGCCTGTGCTCGGGCGCCCTCGTCAACAACCCGAATTCTCCGGGTTTCGACCCCTTGTTCTTGACGGCGAACCATTGTGTCGGCTCGGCGGCGCAAGCCCGGTCCACGGAGGTCATATGGGACTACCGGGCGGGCAGTTGCGGCAGCGACCGCGCCCCGAGCCTGAGCAGCCTGCCTCGCAGCCGGGGCAGCCGCCTCTTGAGCTCAAGCGCCACTCTGGACGCGAGCCTGATGCTCCTCGACAACGTGCCCGTGGGAACCCATGGACGGACCTACGCGGGTTGGGACACGCGGACGCCCACCATTGGCGAGGCCGTGTTCAACCTCCACCACAGCAGCGGCAGCCACATGCGCATCAGCTACGGCACGGTGACCGCCATCAATCAACGGGCCTCTCTGGGCGGCTTTTCGGCCGACTACCGCAATCAGATCCGCGTGGGATACACCGAGGGCGTCACGGAAGGCGGCGCTTCAGGATCAGGCCTCTTCTACGATGACGGCGAATACAAGCTCATGGGCCTGCTGAGCAACGGGCCGGTCCACTCGTGCGACAGCAACAACAATTGGGACCGCTTTGCCTCCTTTCGCCACTTCTACGAGGAGATCAAGGTGTACCTGACCAGCGAAGACGGCGTGCCGGACGATCCCGGAGGCCCATCGTGTCCGGCCGGAGAAGCTTTCAAGAACGACCCGGAAATGCTCGAAAAACTCCGCGAACTCCGTGATAACGGGCTGCTTTCCAGCCATTTCGGCCAGGCCGCGGCCAACGCCTACTACCGCGCCGCCCCGTACCTCGCCCCCATGGTCCGCGCGTCGGACATGGCCGCCGCCGCTCTGCGCGGCGCGCTACGGGCCGCCGCCAGCGCCAGCAGCCCGCTTCTGCCCGCCGGATAGGGGCCCCTGTGGCCCTGTCCCAGGAGATGCTCCAGCGCCTGAACCCTGAAAAGAACGCCGAGCGTCTTCGCCAGCACGTGTTGGCGCGACTGGCGTGTTTGGGGACCCACGCCGTGACGGATTCACAAGCGTGTGCGGCCGCCAATTCCAGGATTAGAGCGTCCATTACGGGCTTTATGAGCGCAACCCGGCGATCCCCGGAGCCCTGTGCTACGCCACTATATGTAAATACGGGACCAAGAAAACGGTGTGGGAGCAAACAGGCGCCCTGTAGAACAGGCGTTCATGTTGGCCTACGCTCGCAGGACATCTATGAGCTATCCGAGTTCGACGTCCTCGAGTGTTTTGCCTAGGTACAGGTGCGCCAGCACCGCCGCAAGGTAGTCCGGCGGAAGGCCGACACCCGCCGCCCCGACCGGGATGACGGCGTGCTGATCGCCGGAAGCGGTGAGCACGATACTGAGTTGGTCTTTCGATCTTTCGATAGCGATGCCGGATACGTCATTGAGTGTATGGGTAACCGACTTGAGGGGGCCGCCGATGCGCAGTTCATCGCCGTTAGCGGATAGATGAGTCTTGGATAGGAGGACCAAGAAGACCGCTCCGGACACCAGAAGTGCTCCGATTCCAAGTACTACAATCAGCCCCTCGGTTGAAACGTTTTCGCCGAAGCCTATTAGACCCGTCACAAAGAGTATGACAAAAGCATCGGCGATAAGCGCGAACAACCCCGCGGGGTACCATAGGTTCCGCCCAGCCGGGCTGTCCCACGGCCTATCAGGCTTCAATACCCGCGCAACCGCGGGACATCGGGCCGTCAACTCGGTCAGCAAACCGGCGAAGTGAAGGGGGGCGCCGTAGGTGAGGAGCAGGATGCGCGTGTTTTCGCCGCGGTCGTTCGCCAGTTTCAATCCGAGCCAATCGGGCGTAGCGGCGGCAACATTGTTGTAGTCAAGGGTCCGGTTGTTGAACAAACCGTTCGTTTCGATGCGGTCGTCATGCACGTGGACGCGCCACGTCGTCGCCACGGCGAGCGCCGCCGCCGCGATCAACATTCCCACGGCCAGCACGGTCGAACCCAGGAAAATGAGGCCGCCGCCGAGCATATTCGCCGCCTGTCCGGGCAGCACGATGGCGCATGTGATGGCGGTGGGGACGCCAAGAAATGCGGCGCCCGCCGCGCCCAAGGCGTAACCTATCCGGTCCTTCTTCGGCAGCGCCCAACTTTTCGATTCCACGGCGGTGTCCATCGTTATCGGAGTTCTCCTCAGCGGAAGGGGTGTGTTCCTTCATCGTTTTTGCGTCAAACGGCGCGCTACGGGCCGCCGCCAGCGCGAGCAGTCCGCTTCTGCCCGCCAGATAGGGGGCCTTGTCCCTATTGCGGCTATGCGGGACCGGCCGGCGGACAAATCGTGTCGATGGCCTTCAATTCCTGGTCCGTGAACGCCAGGTTGTCCAGGGCGGCGAGGCAATTCCGGATCTGATCGGGGTTGCGCGCGCCGATGATCGCGCTTGTCACCCGGGGATCCCGCAAGGTCCACGCCAGGGCCATCTGCGCTGTCGTCTGGCCGCGCGCCCGGGCGAGATCCGCCAGTTGGCGCACGCGCCGCACGAGGTCGTCCGTGATGCGCTCTTTCCGGGGGAACGGCGTCTCCTCCGCCGCCCGCGAATCCCGGGGGATGGGGTTGTTCGGGTCCAGGTACTTATCCGTGAGGATGCCTTGGGCTAGAGGCGAGAACACCACGACGCCGACGCCGTACTGCTCCACGTGGTCCAACAGATCCCATTCGATCCAGCGGTCCAGCATGTTGTAGCTGGGCTGATGTAGCGTCACCGGCGCGAGACCGTGACGGTTCGCCGTCTCCATGGCGCGCACGAAGAACGCGCCGCGATAACTGCTCACGCCCGCGTACAACGCCTTGCCCTGGCGGACGATCTGATCCAGCGCGCCGAGGGTCTCCTCCAACGGCGTATTGGGGTCGGGCCGGTGGGAGTAGAAGATGTCCACGTAGTCGAGGCCCATCCGCTTTAGCGACTGGTCCAGGCTCGCCACGAGGTATTTCTTGCTCCCCCATTCCCCATAGGGCCCGGGCCACATGCGGTAGCCCGCCTTTGTCGAGATGATCAACTCATCCCGGTGCGGCCCCAGGTCTTCCCGTAGGATGCGGCCAAAGCGCTCCTCCGCGCTTCCCGGGGGCGGGCCGTAGTTGTTGGCCAAGTCAAAATGGGTGACGCCGGCGTCGAAAGCCGTCCGCGCCATTTCGCGGCAGTTGTCATGGTCCGCCTTGCCCCCGAAATGGTGCCAAAGCCCCAGAATGATGGGGGGCAACAGCAGTCCGCTGGTTCCCGCCCGCCGGTATGTCATGTTCTCGTAGCGATCGCCGCTCAACTCCATGGATTGTCTCCCCTTTTGTGTTGCGTAGTGAACGGCCAGTGTACCGGCTCCGCGCCGAAGCCGCAAACGGCCCAAGCCTCCCCTGCGCCGGTCCAGGCTTTATGAACGGCGCGCACGAATTGACAGGCTTGGAAGGGGGGTGGTACAGTGCTGCGCCGGTTCTGATTTTTTGGGGCGGCGGGATCCGTGGACCTTTCCGCGGCGCCCAGCCTGTCATAGCGGCGAAGGCGTGGGATCCGGCGTTCCGGCCACGCGCCCGCTGTTCGAAACCGCGGAGACGCAGGACGTTTTTATTGCATGACTGGTCCGCGCGGCGCCGAGGGAATGACCCTCATAGAAATGCTTCTCGCTTTCACTATAGGGGTGTTGCTCGTAGCGGTCTTGCTGCCTATGCTGGCGCAAGGCAGGGAGCAGTTTCGCCGCTTGACGTGCATGGGCAACCTCCATGAGTTGAGCCGCGTGTTCACGCTCTATAGCCAGGAGAGCGGCGGCGCCTTTCCGCCCATCGCGCCGAACCACCAATGGGGCGCTTCCTCCGCGGAGCATCCCGAGCGCCAGATCCGCAACAACTACATTCTCGATGTCCGCGGCCTGTATCCAGGCTACATTACTTCCCTCGACATCTTTGTGTGTCATACCGCCCGCCGGTCCCAGGACATTCCCTTGAGCTGGTGGTTCCGGGACGTTACCTTTCATCCGGACCATCTGGAGCCCGCCGTCGCCAATGATCCCCGGAACGCCGCCTATGTTGACACGCAGCCGGCGGTCCGGGCGGACTGGGAGTGCCTCACAAGCCAGTTCTACACCTACGTTCCCTTTGCCGTCACGGCCGAGACGGAGGCCCTGCTCATGTGGGACGAACTGGACCGCCGCATGGCGCTGGGCGAGGAGGGCTTTGCCTCCGGCGCCCTTACGGTGGAGCGGGACGGGCTTGGCGAGCAACGGTTTTCCCGGTTGAACGCGGACGCGGCGCTCCGGGACGGCGTGGACCCTTCGCGCATTCCCGTTTTGTACGATTCGATCTCCGACAATGGGCGGGTCCGTTTCAATCATCATACGCCCATGGGCGGGAACGTGTTGTACCTCGACGGGAGCACGCGGTTTGTGCGTTACGATCCGGATTCGGCCCAGATTCCGTACACGCGGGACTTGGTGGAGTGGACCCGGTCGAATGTTTATAATAATGAGCCGCTGAACAACGTGCCGCCGTGGTGCGCGAACCGGACGCCGGGCGCGCCCTTTGAACCGCGGTACCGGTATTATCCAGAGGATTCCCGGTACGCCGGGCTCTATTTCTGAAGGCGCCGGGCCGCGCCGCCGTGGATAGACGGCGCGGTGAACCCGGAACGCCGTGGATTTCGAAACAGGATGAGGTGCGCGATGAAACGACAGATGTGGAAAGCCGGCGTGGCCGCGATGGCGCTGGGCGCGTTCGTGGCGTGGGAAGCCGTGGCGTGGGGGCCCGAGGCGCAGCGGGCCATGACGAACCAGGCCATACAGATGATCCGCCGTGCGCACAATGACGCGTTCCGTGCGGACAACACGTATTACGGGCGAGATGTGCTTCTGGGAGCGGCCGCGGGTACGGCGGCGCTGCGCGACGCGGGGACCTTTATGACCGACGCCGAGGCCATCCGCATTGTGGAAGAGGAGATTATGCTGCTCCGCGCCGCCATGGAGTATGGCAAGGGCAGCTACTTTGCTTACCGGATGGGCGCGCTGAGTTCGCTGGTGTCGGATCTCATGTTGCCCTTCGGCGTCCCGTCCAACCAGGCCGAGGCCGAGCTGCACGAGGCCATTGTCACGGACTTGGAGGACAACCTGCGGCGGCTGGTGTATCGCCGGGCTCAGGGCGGCCCCCAAGTCGTGCATAACGCCGAGGAATACTTCCGTGAACAGCGGGCCTTCCGGGACAACGCCCGTCAGATCATCCGCGCCGAGTATCAGCGCGGCGACGGTTTCGCCGGTTACGTGGGCAACGCCGCCAATCAGTATTTCAGCACCGGGATCAACGCGGTGGTGGATGTTTGGCACACGGTGTTGCGTCAGCAGGATCCGATGACGTCGGCGCCGCCCCGGCGCTCCGACTTGGCGTGGTACTTCGTGTATGAAATCGAGTACCACCTTCTGGCGCGGAGTAGTCAGCGTCACGCCGAGCGGGCCTACACGAACTTCGAGGTGGTGAATCCGAATCTGCTCGCCGCTCACGAAGCCATCGGCGACGCGTTCTACGCCTTTGGCGCCCAGGAGCGGGCCGTTCGCGAATGGGAGCGGGCGCTGAACGCGACGGGCGGCGAGCGGCGCCGTGTCGTGGAGAAGCTGTCGCGCCATTATCTGGACAACGGCCGGGACGCCCTTGCCCAGGCCCAGACCGCAACGGAAGGGCGGGACGCCGCGCTCAGCGAAGCGGAACAAGCCTTCCGCCGCGCCCTTGAATATGATCGCCTCAGCGACGAGGCCGAGGAGTTGCTGACCGAGACGAACGCTCTCATCCGTGAACGGGAAGAGCAGCGCCGCATGGTCACGAGCATTATGTCCGGCGGCGAAAGCGTCTTCCAACAGGCGCGGCAAAGCGCGCAGCAAGGCGATTTCGGCACGGCGTTCGCGGCCTATTACCGCTCCCGGGATCTCTTTGAGTCGGTGGACGACGCATTTCCCGAGCAGTATCAGACGGCTCAGAACCGGCTACGGACCATCAACACGGAAGTGCGCCGCACGGTCAACCAGATTCTCGACGCCGCCTTCGACACCCTCGCCGAGGCCGACCGCGCCGTGGAGAACAACAACTTCAACCAGGCCCGGCAGCTTTATCAACAGGTAAACAACATCGTCGACGCGATTCCCGAAGACGTGGACGATCCGGAGATCGAAGAAGTGTTGTCCGAAGCTCAAAGCGGCTACAACCAAGTTGACGCCGCCGAACAGCAGTGGGAACAGCAGCAAGAGCAACTGCAGCAGGCTGGCGGCGGCGCCTTCCAGCAGTAAGCGCCCGATCCAGTCGCGCCAAGCTGTAACGCGAACCGCAAGCAAGCGCCGCGTCCCTCCCACGGGAGGAGACGCGGCGTTTTTTGCGGTCCATTCCCGCTTCATTTCTCGCCAGTTTCTTGCCCTGTGGCGCTGTACTGGACACTCTGGCTTCCTGTAGACTGGATTGCTCAGCTTTGAGCAACAGTCTTGCGTGGCGGATCTTGCCTAGCGCAGCGGAGCCTAACTCTAATGCAGCTCAACGAAAAGCATTGCGTCGTCATCGGCGCGGGCGTGGTGGGTCAGCTCCTCTCGGCCCGTCTTCACGAAAGCGGCTGCAAGGTTGTTGTGGGCGCCCGTCCTCACCAGGCCGCGGCGTTGCGGGAGCACGGCATTCGCCTTCGGGGGCAAGGGGAAGCGTCGCCCCGGGCGATAACGGGCGTGCCCGCGGTGGAGTGTATCGAGGCCAGTGTCGACGCGGCGGATTACGTGTTTTTGGCCGTCCGTAGCGACCAGCTTGCCGGGGCGATATCCACGTTGTCGGCGGTGGAGGGCCTGGGCGCCGTGCCTGTGGTGTGTTGCCCGTTGTGGCGGAGCGGCGTCGCCCTGTTGGACCGCCGTTTCCCCCGGTGGGATTATTTATTGCCGGGTTTCAATGGGGTGTTCGAAGATGGCGTGGTGCGTTACCAGCCTGGGACAACCCGTACAGGCCCCCTGGCCCCTCCGGACAACCCGGGCAACCCGGGCAACCGGGAGCTGGCGGAGTTGCTCACGGAAGCCGGACTCAAGGCCCGCCACGATCCCGGCTTGCTGACTTTTTTCAATCGATCCTTGCCGTAGGCATGCCTGTCTTGGCCGGCGTGGCGTGCGCGGGCTTTTCGGTAGACGGGTTTGCGCGAGACAAGGACGCGGCCCGGAAAAGTGTCGCGGCGCAGCGTGAAATGTTGCAGATCCTGCGCATTCTCGGCGAGCCCCTTGGCGTGGCCGGCGGCCTCGCCAGGACGCTGCCGGGCTGGGTCGCCCGGGGCTTGCTCTGGGCGATGCCGTGGGGCGTCCGGGGTTTCCAGCGCCAGATGATCGAGGTGCATTTTCGTAAGGTTCACGCGCAGACGTATTGGCTCCTCGGCGAGTTCCGGCGCGCCGCCGCCGAGCGCGGCCTGGACATGCCCGCGTTGGACGCGTTGCTCGCGCGGACGCCGTCCGCTTCTTCATAAATGTGTTCCCCAATAGCCCGGATAAGCGTGGCTGGACATCGTTGTGTGGACCCACGCTCGCGCCGGGGACGTTGTTATCCGGCAGTCCTGAATCGCCGGGTTAAGCTGAGGATGTGGGACCTAAATCCCCCTAAATCCCCTC
>SLHB01000194.1 GCA_007136375.1 Candidatus Hydrogenedentota bacterium | reverse complement strand
TTCCGCCGTTGTGCCGGGGTGGCGAAATTGGCAGACGCGCCGGACTCAAAATCCGGTTCCCGCAAGGGAGTGGGGGTTCAAGTCCCTTCCCCGGCACCATCCCTGCCCTCGGCGCCTGAGGGTAAACCACCCTGCCTGCTTCCGTGGATCTCTTGCTCCCATATCATAAGTTGAAGCTTCTCCGCAGGAATACGTCCGCCGGAGTTCGAAGAAAGACCGAACCAGTCCGGCGGAAGGCGCCACCGGACCGGTCCCGGTCTTCGCTTTCGATTCCCCTATTTCTTCGGCGGCGTAATAGCGTCCTTGGCCGCCTTCGAAATGCGGAACTTCAAAACCTTCTTCGCAGGGATCTTGATCTGTTCACCAGTGGCGGGATTGCGTCCCGTCCGCGCCTTCCGCTGCTGAACCACGAGCTTGCCGAGACCGGGTAGCGTAAAGCCGACCTTCGCCTCCTTGTACGCCAGCTCGGTAAGTTCGGATAGGACTGCCGTAACATCCTTCTTGGCCAACCCCGTCTTTTCGGAAAGGTGGGTAATAATCTGGGACTTCGTCATGGGCTTCTTGGCAGGCATCGTATTCTCCTTCCGTTGGTCAATCCCCGTACCCGTTGCCGCGCACCGCGCACCTGACGGGTCCACTATGGTCGCATGTCTTACCGTCCATACCGCACGGCATTGTATTCGGAATCCTTAACGCTTATCCCCGTTCAATCAGCAGTTTAAGAATCCGTTAGCATTGAATACAGTTTGGGTATCCGTTTGTCAAGCCCTATCAACAGAATCTTATCAGAGCGCCAAGCAGGGATGGCGATGGCGTCTTGACGTTACGGCAACCTCCGCGTATAGTTGATTTCATCCAGCCGCCTCCCCCAACCTTCACGGAGCCCCATGACACCATGATCCTCGCCGCCATCGGTGGCATCCACGGAAACCTCCCCGCCCTCGAAGCGGCGCTTGGCGAAATCGAGGCGGCCGGCATCCAGACCATCCTTAACACGGGCGACAGCGTAGCCGGGTTCCCTTGGCCAAACGAAACCGTGGCCCTGTTGCAATCCCACGGCGTGGTCTCCGTGCAAGGGAACTTTGACCGCCTGGCGGTGCGTTTCGGGCGCAAACGCGCCGCAATGGAGCGCCGGTTGGACCCTGCCGCGGCGGGCGTCCTTGCGTGGACCCACGAACACTGCCGCGGCGCCACGCTAGAATACCTTCGCACCCTTCCCAAGACCCAGCATATCCGCCTTGAAGGCATCGGCATCTTTCTGTGTCATGGCCACGCCCAGAGTCAGAGCGCCAACCTCGCCGCCGACAGTCCCGCCGGCCTATTCCAGCGGCAACGCGAAGCCGTGGAATGCGGGTTGTTCGTGTGTGGAGCGGCGCCGGCGCCCTTTGCGCGGGAAACCATGGGCACGCTCTTCGTGAACCCGGGCCCGCTTGCCCCGCTGTCCGGCGAACTGGGCGCGGCCCAGTACGCGTTGATAAACACTGAAACAGCGCCATGGGAAGCGTCATTCCATAAAGCGGAATACGACGCGGGAAAAGCCGAAGACGCCCTGGCCGCCGCGGGCTTGTCCCGGTTTCGTTGACGCCGCCGCAAACCGTCACGGCCGTGGCCGCTCCCGCCCCGCCGCCCCGCAAATCGCGTCGAAAAGAGCGTCGACGGACGCTATCCCAAAGGCGTCGAAATTCCTTGGGTTCGTCCAAAACTCCTCCAGCCGGCCCCTCCCTTCCCGCTCGTACATCCACACCTTGGCCATCATCTGAGCCTTATCCAACCCCCGCACGAGCCTGGCTTCTGCCGTTGAGGCCTCCAGCAATTCCTTATGAAGGGCGGTGTAGCAATCCCCGAAGCGAAAGCGGCGGAACAGGGCCCGCATGATGGCGTTCTCCGCTTCGTCCTTGGCGCCGCTGAGGTGGGCGTCTCCGGCGGGCATGGGAATGTCCATGAGCTGGGCCTCGGGAAGATCGTGAATCGCAGCCATGGCGAGGGTCTTGCCACGGTCAAAATCGGCGGGATAGTTTTCGGTGTACAGGAGCGCCAAAAGGGTCACGAAGTGACTGTGCGCCGCCACGGATTCGGGCTCCGCGACGCCCCGCAAGACATAGCCCGCGCGGGCGACGCGATCGAGGGGATGAATCTCGGCTAGCAACGCCAGCACGTTTTCGGCGAAGCTGTCCAAGTTCTCGTCCGCGGCGCCGTCCCAATACCACGAGGCCTCGCCGGTGTATTCGAAACCGTTCCCGCTGATTCCCAACCTCCATCCCCTTGTCCGGCCACGCGTTCAACACTGCAAGACGGGCGGACCGGTTAACCGTCCCGCCCGGGCTGACCTTGGGGAGACGCCGTCGGCCCCCGCCGCTCCGTTTCCGTTTCCATGTGGCGCGGGTGCAACGGCGTTACATTCCCTTCCCGCACATCCTCCACGCCGTTGCCGCTTGGCGCCGCCGATTGATTCGCCGGCGCGCTCTCCGGGCGATCGCGCTTGTCTTCGACCTGAATGGGCGCGCCTGGATCGGCGGGGGCGGTTCCCTGATAGAGATGCTTGATAACACTGGAGACCGTCCGCAGCGCGCGCTGAAGATCCTCGTGGATGACGGAGAGTTTCCGGCCGGCGCTTTCGCGGTGGTGCGCGCCTCGCTCAAGCTGAACTTCCACGGAGTCCAAGCGCCGTTGCAGCGCGTGCGCCCTTTCCTGCGCCTTGCTCACTTGCGCCGCCGTGGCCGCCCGCATTTCCTCCAGTTCGCCCTCCCGTTGCTCCAAAGCGTCCTCCGTGTCCGCAAGACGGACTTGAAGGGCGTCCCGCGCCCCCGTGAGGGCCTCCAACTCCTCCGCCAGAGCCGCACCGCGCGTTTCGGCCTCCCGCCAAAGGGTCTGCAACTCCGCCACGGCCCGGCGCTGCCCTTCGCTGTCTCGGCGGAAGCTCGAACGTTCGGCCAAAGCGTTTTCGAGAGATTCTTCCAGTTCGTCCCGGAGCTGACGTTCGGCTTCCAAAGCCGATTGCGTGCGATCCTGGGCTTCCTCAAGGGCGGCCACGGCGCGCTCCAGTTCGTCGCGCCGGGCAAGGGCCGCTGGCAGGGAAACCTCAAGCACGGCAATACGCTCTTGCGCCGCCGCCAACGCCACGGCGTCCTGGCTCCGTCCCACGCGGAGTTGCTCCACTTCGCGGTGTATGCGGCCCAAGGCTTCGTGAGCGCCCGCGAGTTCGCTCCCGAGGCGGCTGGTTTCCAGGCGGGCCGATTCAAGGGCGCCGGCCAATTCGCCCGATTCGCCTTCCCGCTGCTTGAGCAATTCCTGCAACCGGACACATTCCGCCTCCGACTGCTCCATGGCCCGGCTGCTTCCTTCCAAGCGCGCCTTCAGCTCGCCGCGCTCGGCGTCCGCTTCCTCCAACGCCCTGGTCAGCCGTCCATGCTCACGCCGAAGGTCTTCCGCGGTGGCGTCCAACTCATTCTTCGCCTCACGCAGGGCCGCCGCCTCGGTTTCCATGTCGCGCCGCGCGGCGTGTGCAGCCTCCAGATCTTCCCGCAGCCGCGCCGCTTCCCCTTGCGCCTCGTGAAGGTGCTCCCGCAAGGCGGCGGCTTCCTCCCGGGCCGTGTCCGCGCACTCTTGCAGTTCGCCGCGCTCTTCACCCGCTTGGGAAAGCCGTCGCTCCAGGTCCACGGCCTTGGCGTTGGCGTCATCGAGTTGCTCCGCAAGACGGGCCCGCTCCGACTCGAGGGCCGCGCGGGCGGCCATCGCCTCGTCGAGGCGGGCGCCGGCCTCCTCGTGGGCCCCGCGCAGGAGTTCCTGCATACTTAGGAGCGACGCGCTGAACATATGGGCCTCCGCGCCCAACGCATCCGCCTGTTGTTGTAGCGCGTCCCGCGCCGCCTCGGATTCCTCACACCGCGCCTCTAGATCGTGCGCGGCGTCGCGGGCTTCCCGCAGCTGACGCTCCAAGCTCTCCCGCGCCTCATGGGCGCCGCCAAGCTCCTGCTCCAAGCTGGCAACGCGCCCGCGCTCCGCATCCAGGGCCAGCGCCGTTTCCGTGAACTGATGCTCGAGAGCGTCCCGCGCCTCATGGGCGCCGCCAAGCTCCTG
>SLHB01000087.1 GCA_007136375.1 Candidatus Hydrogenedentota bacterium | reverse complement strand
CGCGCCCTTGGCGCCGCGGTAGTAGATGAGTTCTCCCTCGAGGCGCTCGACTCTCTCCTTGTACGTGGCCAACTCCTCGGCGGCCTCGTTCTGCATCTGTTGCTTCAGCACTTCCAACTGGGCGCCCGCCGGGCTTGGCTCAATGGCCGTGATCTGGCCTTGCTTCGCCACGGCAAGAAGTCCTTCAGGCAGATTCTCGAGCCGGCCGGGATGAATGGACGACGCGAGCACCACGGCGTGGCCGTTGTCGAGAAAGAGGCGGACAATCGCTTCGAGCTCCTCCAGCTTCTGCTCGAAGGACTCCAGTTGATCAACCAGCAACACCGCGCCCCGGCAACGCTGCACCGGGCTGGGGTCGTCGATGAGGGCAAGGACTTGCGGGTGGAAGTCGTTGGCGCGCACATGAGCCAGGCCGACCCCGGGCGAAGCCGACGAACGGATCCGGTTCACAATGCTGCACAGGAGGTGGGTTTTGCCGCAGCCCGTGTCCCCAACAAGGACCAAGGGCTGAGGCTTCACTGGCTTCAGATTGGCGATGGCTTGGCATAATTCATAGGCCCGCCGGTTCGAATCGTCCACCAAGAAAGCGCCAAAACTATACCGTTTCATAGCGCACCTTGTTCACGGGCGCCTCACGCGCGGGACGCCGCTGCCGCATTTTTCCCCCAAGCGCTCGCAACCTTGCGGCGCATTCTAAGTCCCGGCCGCTGGCTAGTCAAATAGCGAGGCCCCGCAAGGCCTCGATGAGATGGCTCGGACGCTGAACCGCCGTTTGCGGGATTCCTAATGGGTCTGGTAGACTTTGCTGCCCACCGCTCTCGACTAAGGAGTTCCACACAGTATGCGCCTGGAAGTCGCTGGGGAAACCCACACCGGTCTTCGCAAGAAGAATAATGAAGATTATTACGGAATATACGGCGAGAACACGCCCGGTCTCCAGCTTGTCAAGGAAGGCTACATGCTTTGCGTGGCGGATGGGCTCGGCGGACACGCGGGCGGAGAGATCGCCAGCAAACTCGCGGTGACCTATGTGCGGGACGCGCTCAAGAAGGCGCCGCCCGAACCCGCCGACGGCGTCACCGAAGACGAGGCCATCGTATCCGTAATCCGCGAGAGCTTCCTCCAAGCGAATCAGAGCATCTATCAGACCAACACAGATCTGGTTCAAGGCAAGCGGCCCATGGGCACTACGCTGCTCGCGGCGCTGGTCACTCCCCGCAAGGCCTATGTCGTGAACGTGGGCGATTCCCGCTGCTATCATTTCCGCGCCGGCGAGATCATCGCTCACACCGAGGATCATTCATGGGTGGATGAACAGGTGAAGCTCGGTCTCATGTCCAAGGCGGAGGCCGAATCCGACAGCCGGCGCAACCTCGTCACACGGAGCATCGGCACTCAGGAAGTCGTGGAGCCCGACGACTACGTCTGGCACATTGTCCCCGGCGACATGCTCTTGCTGTGTACGGATGGGCTCATCAACATGGTGAACGACGGGGACATTCTTGACGAATTCCGCCGTTGGGCGTCGCCCGCGGAAATCTCTCACCGGCTGGTGGAGATGGCCAACGCAAACGGCGGCAAGGACAACATCACCGTCATCACGGCCACCGTGAGCCCGAGCCCCGTCCGTTTGTGGCAATTGCGCGCCCTTTCCCTCTGGCGCCGGCGCAAGGTCCATATCATCTGGCTAGCGGTGTGCCTTCTGTTCGGAACACTCACGTTTCTCGCGGGCAATTTCCTGGGGCTCTTCGTCCCATGAATACAAGCGGAAGCCTTCTTCGGCGCCCCACAGCGCGAAGGTCTGGTGATACAACCAGTCGCCGGTGTTGATGTAAAGGCCCTCCCCTTCTCCGGGCGGAAACTCGGTCAGCTCCGGGTAATGGCAATGGCCGCACACAACGGCGTCCAACCGCCCCTCCGACAATCGCCGTTGCGCGAACAGGCGAAGCGGCGCGATCTCCGAACCCTTGCTCACATCCTTTGCGTGAAAGCTGCGGCTTCCGTGGCTCACCGCGCGGGCGATGGCCATGGCCCAGTCTGGATGGATGAGCCGGAAGGCGGCCACAACGAACCGCGCGCGGGCAATCCGCTTGTACAGCCGGTAGGACCAGTCCTTGGGGTTGACGCCATCGCCGTGGACGAAGAGGACGCGCCGTTCTCCAAAGGACAGCAGCGCCTCGTCGTGGACCTGGAAACCAAGGCCCTCCCTGAGAAAACGTCCCGCCCAGAAGTCGTGGTTGCCCCGGATAAAGTGGAGCTCGACGCCCCGGTCGCGCAGATTCGCCAGGGCTTGCAAGACGGGAAAGTACCCGGAAAAGGCGACGTGGCGGTACTCGAACCAGAAATCGAAGAGGTCCCCGAGAACGACAAGACGGCCGACGATCGCAGGGTCTATCCATCTTAGGAAGGCCGTGAAACGCGCCATGGTGTCCCGGCCGTCCGGAAAGGGAGACAGGTGGACGTCCGAAAGCACAAGGGTTTTCATCGAATCAGATGGATTTGGCTGGGCGGCCAGATACGCAGCACCGCCCTTCCAATCACCTCGCCGTCGTGGATAGGTCCAAAGGCCCGGCTATCCTTGCTCACGTTCCGGTTGTCCCCCATCACGTAATACTCGCCAGGCTGCAATAACACTTCGTCGTAGGCGCTCCGGGACGCGGCCGCGTCCGGATCCAAGTATGCCTCGTCCAGACGGCGGTTGTTGACGTAAACTTCGCCCCCCTCCACGCGAACGCGCACGGTCTCCGTGGGCGTGTGGCCGCCCTCCTGGCGTTCCGCTTCGACGGTCCGCCGCGGACGGCGGTTCTCGCCTTTGGCGATGACCCGCTTCACGTAGCGCTTGCGGGGGTCATCGGGACTCTGAAAGACAATGATGTCCCCTTCGCTGATGGGATTCATGCGGTAGAAGGGCGCCCACTGACTGAGCACTTGCGGGAGCTTGAGCACGAGAATGCGCTCCGAGTTCTCTAGGGTCGGGGCCATCGAAGGCCCCTGCACCTCATAACCTTCCACGACGAAGGTGCGCATCACAAAGAAGAGCACTAGGAACCATAGCACCATCTTGGCGAATTCGACGGCCTCCCGCTTGGCCTCTTGCCGGTAGCGGACGGCGCCGTTTTCGGGCGCTTCGGGTTTAGGAGTCAATTCTTCGCCTTGAGGCTCCATAATGCCTTTCTCGCAGGTTCCTATTGGATCGGATCTTGTTCGCTGGGGGCGCCGTCCCCATCATCGCCGCCGCCGGTCCCTTCGGCGGGCAGCGCGTCTGTTACACCCGCCGCGCCGACGACGGCCCGCAAGTCCAGAGCGTCCGCCAACGGTGAATTGGATCGGAAACGGGGCACGACGATTTCCAGGTTTCCGACAAGTTGCCGGGCCACGAAGAGCACGCCGGCGGGATGACGGTAGGCCAAGTCCTTTACGTATTGCCACCAATCGTATTCGCAATTGCTAGAGAACCCGAGCAGCGCGTTCGAAATCCGACGGGGGTCGTCGCCCAATTGCTCGCTCAGTTCCTCGGCCAAGCCGTCTGGGCTGCCGTCGCTCTGGCGCACGATGCCTTGAATGCGTTCGTTGAATTTCCGGGCCAACCGGACGGCTTCGCCACACTGGGCGACGAAGGCGTCCCAGCCCGGGTCCATCTCCCGGATCAATCTATCTAGGAACGCGACCTTGCGCTCCATGGGCTGACGCTCCAGGCGCGCGGCGGCTTCATCGCTGTTTAACAGATACGCGAGCGCCGTCCAGACGAGACTCTCGGCGGGCTGCATGCCCACGGCGTCCTCCGGGCGGGCGGGATAGTCGCCATGAAGAATGAGCGCCCGGGTCTGATAGTTCGGGACAACCGGCAAGGGCTCGGGAAAAGCCGCGTAGTTGTATTCCATGCCCGCGCCAATGCGGTAGGCCCGGACGGCCAGGGGAACGTCGCCGGCGTCCAAGGCCGTGTCGCCAATCTTCAGAAACTCTTCCCGCATGCGCTGCCGGACCCGCAATTGCTCGTAGGCCTGGGCGGCGCTCGTGTACTTGCCCCGGGCCACGGCGCGATCCGCCAGCTTCAACACCAGAGACGACGGCATGCGAGCCGGGCGGTTGGCCTCAAGCTCTTGTTGGATGTGTTCCCAGACCGAGGGCTCCTTCACTTGGGCCACGATCTCCTGAAAGACCGGATCCGCCGCCTTCTCGTCACTGGGCAGCAGATAGGCGTACTTGTCGGTGTCGAAGCTCTCGGGCGACGTTTTGCGGGCCGGGGAGAAGGGGTTGAAGAGCAGGCGGAAGTTCACGATATCTCCGTCGTAGACGGCTTTGGCTAGACTCTCCGCAACGTCTTCTGGATCGACCTGTTTTTCCTCGGCCACCGCCGAATTCCGGGCCATCGGGACTATTCCTCTCCAGCGGCGAGCGCCGCGGCTGTCTTGCGCCGTTCGTCCCAGTCGAACTCAATGGGCGTGAAATCGAAATAGGGCAAACGCTCCAGGATCTGTTGATGCTGACTTTGCCGGAAATAGCGCAGCAGCTTCGAAGCGTGGCGCTCATGGGCGGCGTCCCAGTTGCTCGCCTCCACACACTCCTTATCCCGTCCGGCGTCGAGCATGAGTTCTTCCATATAGCGGGCAAGGAAGGCCCGGATCTGCGTGTCGAAAGTTCTGCGGAGCTGATCGGCCTCGGCGGAGCCCTCTTCCGCGGCCCGGCGCCACGCTTCTTCCAGTTCGATAAGCTCCTGGCGTTCCTTCCAGTACTGGTCCCGCAGCTTCGTGTCCCGCAAGATGTACAGGGCGGCGTTGAGTTTGGCCATTTCCAATAGGTAATGAGACCGCTTCTCTTCGTTCAGCTCCGCTTGGCCAATCTCGGCGACCAGTTCCTTCATCTTGCGCCGGTACGCCTTGCGCACATCCCCTGGCTTCGCCTTTTCATCCAAGCCCAGGATGGCGAAATAATCCACATATCCCTCGCCAGTCTGGGTTGCGTTGTCTGACATATTACAGCCTGCTCCCATAACGGTTCTCAATAATGAATCAATACCGGCCCCGCGGCCGCAAGATAGGTCCGCAAGGATTGTACGTTGTTTTGGTGGAAAGGCTCAACTCCTCAATCGCGGGAGAAGAACGCCGTTGAGAGTTTCAGGCGGAATCAGCGCCGCCGCGAACGCGCGCGCAAGGCGTCCGCGGCGGCGATTGGCGCTGTCCGTTGCTCAGCCCACGACCTGTTGCGCGGCGCTCCGGCTACGCGTGAAGATCTCGCTCACTGCGGACCAGTTGACCACGTTCCACCAGTTCTCAATGTACTCGCCTCGGCGGTTCTGATAATTGAGATAGTACGCGTGCTCCCAAACGTCCACGCCGAGAATGGGAACGCTCGCCCAGAGAGACAGCTTGTGCTGGTTCTCCGCCTGCATGACCACGAGGCGATCATCGGGGAAGCGGTAATGGAGCAACCCCCAGCCGCCGCCTTCGACGGCGCCCGCCGCCGCGGAGAAGTGGGCCTTGAACTGGTCAAAGCCGCCAAAGTCTTCCTCGATCTTCTCGGCCAGGCTCCCTTCGGGTTCGCCGCCGCCGCCATTGTCCGGAGGCGCCATGACCATCCAGAACAGGGAATGGAGAAAGTGGCCGCCGCCATGAAAGGCCACCTGCCGGGACCAATGCTGGACCTGGGCGAAATCTCCTGCTTCGCGGGCCTGCGCGAGCATCTCTTCCGCGTTGTTGAGCCCGTTCACATAGGCCATGTGGTGGGCGGAGTGGTGCAACTCCATGGTCTGCGCGTCGATGTAGGGCTCCAAGGCGTCGTAGGCATAGGGCAACGACGGCAGTTCATGCGAAGTGCGCGCGCCGCCGGCCGTGGCTCCGAAGGCCTGCTGGACGCCCAGGGTTGGCGCGCCGATAGCCGCGCCAGCCGCCGCCATTGCGCTTGCCGTCTTCAGGAACTCTCTGCGCGTGTTCTGCATGGTTGCAATTCTCCTGCTTTCGTGTCGCTCGCTTCGGTTTTGTCCCCCTGCCCCACGCGGGCAGGCGTCCGGCGGGTGGGCTCCCGCCGGGCTTGACCGCCATGGGGAAACCCTGCGTCGCCTTCCCGCCGATCGGGCGAAACCATCCATCCGCGACGGAGCAATCGGCCCGTACCCCTGGAAACTGGCGGACCGGACAGGCGGTCCCGCCCTGGCCCCAACGCCAGTGAATTGCCCGGAATCCCCATGTGGTTCCCGCCATGGGTAACCCCAAACACGGCCGAATTATTCTGGAACACTGCGGGGATCCTCGCAAAACACCGCCCCATTGGACCCAAGACCAGCCCCAAGAAGCCACGGTCCCCCACCAGTTCAACCGGCCTCGGAGCCGTGCACTCCCAGCGCGGATGCGGTACAATGCGCGCCATGAGCATCATGGAATTTCCCGACCTGCGCGACGACGCGCCCCCACCCCGGGAGCCCGCCACCAAGGTGGGCCCCTACGTGTTTCTCTTGCTCCTCGGCCTCTTCCTCATTTTCGCCATGGCCTTTTGGGAGAGTCAACGCTTGCGGGACGATCCCTGGGCTGGCGCGCTGGCCTCGGTGGACGGCGAGCCGCCCTGGGAGGAGGCTGTTCCCCTCTGGGCCCGGCAACTGCCCGGCGAGAATTTCGCGGGAAACGCCTTCACCGACGGGCTCCGCGAGTACGCTGAACGCTACGACACGCGTCAAGTCGAGATCATCGAGGCCATGGGCCTGGATGACCATGAGCACGTCCTCGCGCTGGAATTGCCCCTGGAAGCGTGGGAGAACATGCTAGCGTCGGGCCGGCTTCCGCAACCTGGCGCGCCGGAAGTCCTGGCGGGCCCCATCGCGCGGCTCGACGCCTTTACCCTCGACGGCGCCACCTTCGAAGTCACGGGAACCATCCGCCGGGAGATCGCCCCCTTCACGTTCGCCTACGCGCTGCCCGCGGACCCAGGCGTTGTACAGTTCTTCACCCCCGAAGCGGGCGCCACGGAGGGCTGGCTGGACATTGACGGCATGGCCCGGCTTGGCGAACTCGAGCCCTCGGCGGACCCAGAGGCGGATCCCGAAGAGGACCGCGGCCTCTTGCAGCCAAACGCTCAGACCGGCGCTGTTATCGTTCTTGGGGTTATCGGCGGCCTGGCTCTCATGGCCTTGGGCGGAACTGGGTTGGCTTACGGCTTGTGTGTGTGGCTGGCGGGCTGGAACATTCCCTTCCTGGGCGCCTTTTTGCAGGAAGTGAAGGCCCGGCCGGGCCTTTTCTGGGGGCTCCACATTTTCCACTACAGCACGTTCTTCGGGAGCATGTTACTGGCCACGGTGACGCCCGTGAGCCAAATGCGGGCGCTGCAAATGCTGCAAGGCGTATTCCGGGAAGGCGATCTCCAGCACATCTTCGAGGCGTACGCATCCGAGAGCATTCTCGCCGCGGCATGGGTCACGTTCTATCAGAACTTCGTGGTGTCCACGCTGTTCGCGGGCGTGCTGCCCTCCCTCATCATTCCCGGTTTCGCGATTCTCAAGAACACCTTGAGCCTGATCATCGTCGGCTACCCCATGGCCCCGATGTGGACCGGCATGGCCGGCATGTACACCTATCACTCCGGCACCATGATCCTCGAACTTGGCGCCTACATGATTGCGTCGTTCGCCGTGCTGCTTCTGCCGATACACTTCGTCAAGACAGTGCGCACGGGCGAGTTCAAATCGGGCATTGGCCGGGGTCTGTACGCAATGGCCGGCGGCACGGTCTTCGTCGCGGCGCTGCTCGCGATAGCGGCGTTGTACGAAGCCACCACACTGATACTCCTGAACTGACGCGCTCAACCGGGGCGTGACTCCGGGAACTCCATCCCCGCCTCTGGCGTATAACAAAACAGGCATGATCATGAACCAAATCAGTGTTGTCCGGCGGCTGAGCTTTCTATGCGTTTTGGCGTCCACCGGTCTCGCGTTGAACGCCCACGCAGGGGACGCCGACGCCCCTCCGGAAACCGGGAGCATGGCCGGCGCGCGGGGCGAGGCGTCCGCTACTGTGGAAAGAGAGCGGGATGGCGGGACGGAGGAAACGCCGCCGCTTGGCTGGCGCGTCCCCGCCTTCGCGCTGGAAGACCAGCATCGCGATCTTCATGCCTATCAATTTCCCAGGGAAGAGGTGACCGTTCTGGTCCTCGCTGATCGAAAGGGCGCGGATCTCGTGGAGGATTGGGTCCGCCCCCTCTATGAGCGCTTTGAAAACACGGTCCACATCCGGGGCATCGCGAAGGTTGTTGGCGTCCCCCGTTTGCTCCGCGGCTTGGTCCGCTCCGCATTCCGGCGGCAACTCGGCTACCCCATCCTTCTCGATTGGGAGGGCGATGTCTACGCGGCGCTGGAGGGCGGCGAGGAAACCGCGCGGCTCTACGTCGTCGACCGGCATGGAAAGGTGACCTATGCCGAGGAAGGGCAGGCCACGGAGGCCAAGCAAACGCGCTTGATCGGACGGATTGAAGCGCTCATGGGGAATGGCGCGTAGTCCCGGCGCTCACTCCCCCTAGGATAGGAAAAGGCCCCGTCCCCGGAAAGTCCGGCGGACGGGGCCTTGCTTTATGGGTGGTGACCAACTACATGTTACAGGGATAAGTCCAGGTCCAGATAACGCGGCCCGGTCCTATTCGATCTCAACGCTGAGTTCGTGAATGGACCACCAGTTGCCTTCGGCCGAGCCCGTCTGAACAATGCGGAGGTAGCGTCCGGAGGCGCCGTTCAGCTCGATGACCGTCACCTCGCCGTCGCCCTCGCCTTCCACCACCGGGTCGCCGAAGTCTTCGGGATCGTCTCCCACGAACACTTCATAGCCCCGGGGATAGTCGTTGGGCGAATCCGACGTGTCCAACGTCAACGAGGCGAAGGCGCGGGTCCCGCCGAAGTCCAGTTGGAACCATTCGCCGCCTTCCTGAGAGCCGCCCGTGCCCCAGCGGGTGCTGGCGTCGCCATCGATGGCGTTCCCGGCGTCGCCCTCGTTAACGGAGGCGCTCACGGACTCGGGTCCGGCAAGCAAGGCGCGGATGCTGTCCACGGCGTCTTGCGCGGCGGCGCCCACTTCGTCGTCGTCCACATACCGCTCGGCGACTTCCAAAGCGGCCTCGCCGCGGACTTCGCCCAGAAGCTCAAGGACTTCGATCTTGTCACTGGACTGCTCCGCCAACGCCAAGGCCCGGCCATAGTGCTCGGCAAGCGTGTCGGCGCTCCGGTCTTCCATCCCGATCATGCGGATGTACCCGCGCAAGGCTTCCGCCCGCTCCGATGCAGTCGGGGCGTCGCCGGCGGCGTCCGCCAGGTGGTCCATGGGCGCGTCATCCGGCCAGCCGGCCAGCGCTTCAAGAGCGGCGCGCCGCACCAGGGGGCTGTTGTCGCCAGCGGCTTGGCTCAAGACTTCGAGGGATTCGTCCGACGGAAATCCGCCCAGAACGGCCATCACCTCGACGCGCACGCGATCGCTCGACGCGCTCGCCCAATCGGCGGCCAACGCTGCGGGCGTGACATTGCGCGCATGCCGCTCGCCAAGAACCTCCAAGAGGGCGACCTGACCGGCCACTCCGAGGCTATCGAGCTCGGCGAGGATGGCTTCATCGACGTCGCTGCCCGCGAGAGCGATCAGGGTTTCGCGGGCCTTGCCGCGCAGATGCGCGTCGTCGGCCAACGCCAGTTCAAGCAGCATCGGCACCACGGACGCGTCGCCCGCCTGGGCCAAGGCGTCAAAGGCCGCGTCGCGGACTTCGCCGC
Source organism: Candidatus Hydrogenedentota bacterium (assembly GCA_007136375.1). Classification (GTDB taxonomy): domain Bacteria; phylum Hydrogenedentota; class Hydrogenedentia; order Hydrogenedentales; family SLHB01; genus SLHB01. The sequence continues at coordinate 5,218 of SLHB01000087.1, read as the reverse complement.
CCGCGCCGTGAATCAGGTCCTCAAGGACGGGAATCGCGGCCGCGTCGCCCCGGTCGCCGAGAACGGCGATGAGCTGGAGTTGCACAGGCTCGTGGAATTCGGGCGCGGCCTCAGCAATGGCTTCGGTGACGCCCGGGGCCTCGCGCAGGCCGGTAACCGCGGCTTCGCGGATTTGCGCGTCGCGGCTCAAGACCGCTTCCAACAGCACAGGCGCGGCTTCGGCGCCACGAACGCGGGACAGGCCCTGCAGAGCGCCGACGCGGTGCATGACCGGCTCGGCGGGGTCGTACAGGCTCCAGTAGATGTCCGCGGCCGCGCTAGCGTCGCCCTGGGCGTGCTTCCGCTCGGCCACTTCCATATAGGCGTCGGCCACGACGGCCCGCATGTCGCCTTCCACGGACTGGCGCAGCCCCCGGATGGCGTCCACGGCCTGATCGCTGTCGAACCGCGCCAACGCGGTCACGGCGGCGCTCGCCACGGCGTCATTGCCGGGACGGCGGGCCAGCCAGGTCAGCGGGTCAATCGCCTCTACATCGCGGCGCACGCCCAAGGAGTGGATGACGCCAATCCGCTGGGTGTCGTTCACGGTCATGAGCGCGCCGATGAGGGCGTCCGTGGCCGTCGCGCCGGGGATCTCCTGCAGGGCGCCGCGGGCCATGTGGGAGAGCCGCTCGTTATTGAGCAGCGCCGCCAAGGCCGGCGCGGAGCGCTCCGTGCCGAAGAAAAAGAGCTGGCGGCAGGCGAAGGCTTTCGCGTCCTCCGTGGAGCCGTTCTCCAGCACATCGATGAACCGGTCTTCCAACGGCTCCTTCTTCTCGGGATCGTTGATGGCCTCGACGACGTAGTCGTGAAGAAACTCCAAGTGCGCCGGGTCATCGCCGGCTTCCCAGGTCTTCAGCGTCTCGAACGCTTCGTCGAGGGTCACATTGGGGGACTCTGCGTGAGCAACGAGTCCGAGCCCAACCAGCGCGAAGACCGCGGCAAAGCAGCATCTTGCGCCTCCGTGTCTCGGAAACCTCAACATGACTTCCTTCCTTATAGTTGTAATTCCGCTCGCGCGGAACTGAAGCACCGTATTCGTGAGCTTGAACGATGGACGCCGTCCGCCGCCGCGCGGCGAAGGAGGCTCCATAGCGCGTATCAGATCCAAGCGTAGGGTTCGCGCTTGGGCCGCTTCAGCCAACGGCTGGCCTCGGCGTCATCAATGATTTCTTTCGCCACGGGGTCCCACTGGATTCCCCGGTTGAGCCAGAAGGCGATATTTCCGAGATGCGACACCGTGATGGAGCTGGCGCCGATCTCCACGTCGCAGATGGGCCGCTGACGGGTCTTGATGCAGTCCAGCCAGTCCTGACGGTGGTTGGAGCTGTCGTAGAGCCGCTCGTCATCCGGCGTGAGCCGCACGTCCATCAGATTCGCCGGCCACGTTTGGATGTGCCCGCGATTGACTTCGACCCGGCCCTCGCTGCCGATGAACAGCACGCCATTGGCGCCGTTCTTCTTCATAACCACGCCGTTGTCGTAGTAGTACGTCAGGTACTCATGGTCTTCCACGCCCGGCGGGTAGATCTCCACGGGACCGTGGCCGTCCATGCCCATGCCCCACTGGGCGATGTCGAAGTGATGGGCGCCCCAGTCGGTCATCATGCCGCCGGAGGTGTCGCGGATGAGCCGCCACCCGCCCGAATAACTCCCGCTGATGCGCTCGGAGTTGTACGGGTGCCAGGGAGACGGCCCGAGCCAGCGGTCCCAGTCCACGCCATCGGGCACCGGTTCTGGCGGCAGGTAGTGGTCCCAAGAGGGGCCGCCCACCGAGCAACGGACTTCCTCCAGTTCGCCGATGTACCCGTTCCGCACGAGCTCGCAGCCAAAGCGAAAGTTCCAATCGCTCCGCTGCTGACTGCCCGTCTGAAAGACGCGGCCATACCGCCGCACCGCCTTCACCATCGCATGGGCGTCGCCCACGTCGAAGCTGAGCGGCTTCTCACAGTAGATGTCCTTGCCCGCCTGACACGCGAGCACGGTCATGGCGCCGTGCCAGTGGTCCGGCGTCGCGATCACCACGGCGTCGATATCCTCGCGCGCCAGGAGATCGCGGAAGTCAACGTAGGTGTCGACGCCCGAGAAACTGCCTTGGTCGTCCCGGTCCGCGTAGACTTCCGCCACGCGTTCCTTCCCCCACTCGGCAACGTCGTCCTTGACTTCACTGATGGCAACCACCTGAACCTCGGGGTTGTTGGTGTACCACTGCAGGAGCCCGCTGCCCATGTTGCCGATGCCGATGAATCCCATGTTGATCCGTTCGTTGGCGGGTACCGCTCTCGCCACCTTCGACGGCAGGGATCCAAGGGCAGGCGCCAGGGCGGCAGCGCCTGCCGCGGCCGCCGACCGCTTCAGGAATTGCCTCCTCGAGTACTGCCTTGTTCTCCTCATAGTCCTTTGTTCTCCTAATGGCCTTTCCACTTGTAGAGAGAGGCGCAGGCGGGGATTGCCCGGTTGGTTAACGTTTGGAAGGAACCCCCCTTTTGCTTTCCGCGCAGGCCCTCCCCGTGGCAAGTATGGTAACGGGGGTCCCGATCTTATTCAAGGACAGATTCGGCAAAGTTGGCTGGATTCTCATGAGCCCCGTTAGACGGGCCGTTCACGCCAATGGCGCCGCGCGGAAAGACGCGGCCGAGGACCGGGCGCGGCGCGGCGCGCGCACGCGGCGGCGCGGGCCTCCGAGCTTTTGACTGCATTAGAGGCCCGTGCTAGACTTCGTTCAATCCAAGACAACGGCCAACCGCCCTCCCCCGCCGGGCCGGTTTTACAAGGCAAGAAAACCGGGAAGACACCGCGCGCAACGCGGCGAAGCACAGGATGGACTCACCATGGTTATCGGGACAAAACGCTCAAACACGATCTTCGACGTGTTCCGCATCGGCATAACCCAAATCATCCGCCTCAGCGGCATCCCCTCCGATGTGCACTTCGGCACGGACAACTGCACGGTGCAAGCGCGCGGCGCCGATATGGGCAAGCGGATTGACGCCTTGCGGGTCTCCTTCAAACCCAAGGCCGAGGCCGACCTCGACAAGATCAAGGAAGCAATGCAGCAAACCAAGATCCCCGCGGACGTGCAGATGGCCAACGGATCCTGCGTGCTCACGCTGCCCGCCTTCGAGTGGCGCCACCTCGAACAACTCCAAGCGGTGGACAAGGTCATCGAGGACTTTTGCGTCCGCACGTTGCGGTCGCAGTCGTGGCACGTGAACGTCAAGCACTACCGGACGTCCGGCATCAACATCAATTCCATCATCGAAGACATGCAGGCCCGCAACGCCTCCGACCTCCACCTTCGCGCTGGCGCGCCGCCATACATCCGCATCGACAACGACCTTCAGCCGCTGGATTACGATCCCATGACGCCGGACGACATGCGCGAGCTCGTCTATCAGTTGGGTGGCCAGGAGGAAATCGACAAACTGGAGGCCGAACGGGAAAACAGCTTTCAATACCACTCGGCCGGTGTGGGCTACCTCCGCATCAGCGGCTATTTCAAGCAAGGCGCCATGGCCTTGGCCATCCGCCTCATCCCCGAAGAGCCCCCCGCCTTCGAGGACCTGAACATTCCCGAACTCATTCGCGGCATCTGCGGGCATCACCGCGGCCTCTTTCTGGTGTGCGGCATCACGGGTAGCGGAAAGTCGACCACGCTCGCGGCCATGGTGGACTACATCAACGCGCAACGCCACGCCCACATCATCACCGTCGAGGATCCCGTCGAGTACGTGTATCAGGACAAGAAGAGCATCATCTCCCAGCGCCAAGTCGGGCGGGACACCTTCTCCTTCGCCAACGCCCTGCGCGGCGCCTTGCGCGAGGACCCCGACGTTATCCTGGTCGGCGAGATGCGCGACGTCGACACCATTCGCGCCGGTCTGAGCGCGGCCGAGACGGGCCACTTGGTCTTCAGCACGCTGCACACCATGACGGCCGTCGACACGGTCAACCGCATCATCAGTTACTTCCCCCAGACGGAGCGCGATCTCATCCGCCAAGAGTTGGCCTACACCCTGAGCGGCGTTGTCTGTCAGCGCCTGTTGAAGCGGAAAGGCGGCGGACGGATTCCCGCCGTGGAGCTCTTGCTCGGCGGCAAGCCCCTCGTCCGCGACGCCATCCTCGAAGGCGAGATCGACCGGCTTCACGACATCATCGAAACCGACAGCGACATGAAGACCTTCGACCAGTACGCCGTGGAGCTCTACCAAGCGGATCTGGTGGAGCGCGACGAAGCGATCTCCGCGTGCGCCTACGCGGAAGGCTTCGAGCGGGTCATCTCCGGCATCAAGTCTTCGGAAGGACGGCGCGTCCTCAATCGCTAGTCCGCCATCAGCCATCACCGAGAACCAAAGAGGGGCCGCTTCGGCGGCCCCTCTTTGGTTCGTATCCCACTCACGCGGACGGCCTTCCTGTTGGCCTCCGCGTTCCGGACTCTATGCGAGCCGGTAGAACACGGCGCCGGACGGAAGCTTCGGGAAGATGTAGGTGGACTTCTGCGGCATGAACTCCCGGGCGTCGGCGCAGGCTTTGATCTGTTCCAGCCGCGTATGCTTGAGCAAGAACGCGGCGTCCTTCTTCCCTTCCGTGACCAGCCCAACGGCTTTCGGGGCGTGAGGCTCGTACACGAACTCCGCGCCCTCGGGAAGGCCAAGCAACCGCTCCAGGATGCCTCGGTGCAGCACGGCCACGTCGAGGTCGCGCCAGGCGGGTCCATGATCGTCGCCCAGGAGGCTCTTGCGATCGACGCTCTCCTTCAGCCGCAAGAAGAGACGGTTTCCCCCGCGCAGAACGACGCCAAAGACGCATCCGGACTCGTTGGTCACGCGGTCCGCGATGTCTTCGCCCGCCGGTTCCACGTGGAACGCTGATTCGAGTTTGCGCGTTATTGTCTCCGCATCCAAACCCTCGGGCAGGTCCAGCACGCGGTGAGCCGGAAACACCACAAAGCCCGGATCTTCCATGGGAACCAAGCCCATGAGCAGAAAGTCGTAGGGTTGAAGGCCGCTGGGCTTCTCCTTTTCCCGCATCTCATCCCGGTACGCGCGGGCCGTCGTGAAGCGGTGATGGCCGTCGGCGATGTAGAGGGTTTGGCCCTCGAAGAATTTCGTCACTTCCGGCATCGCGGGAACGCGCCACAACCGGAGCTGGGCGCCGTCGATGGTCGTCGCGGCGACAT